>NZ_JBIRFA010000017.1:0-218690 GCF_044327205.1 Kitasatospora sp. NPDC018058
GGGGGGGGGCCCGGACGCGGGTGGGGCGGCGGCCGGGGGCCGTGCTTCTTCCGGCCCCCCGCCGCCCCCGGCGGGGGGGGGGGGGGGGACGGGGGGGGGGGGGGGGGGGGCGCCCCGCCCCCCCCCCCCCCGACCGTGGTGCGTCAGATGACGTGCAGGACCCACGCGTGGTTGGCCAGGTCCTCGTCCTTCTTGAACTTCTTCACGAGCGCCTTGATCATCTTCATGACTACTCTCCATTCCGGGATTTCGGGCACGGCGAATAGGTGTGGCCGCGCCGACGGTGAAGTTCGGCAATCCGGTCCGGAAGGCCGAACGGCTTCATCTAACCCTGGACCCTAACCGAAATCCAGCGTTCCTGACACCTCTTTGACAGCTCGTGCTTCATTTCCTCGCCGCATTGGCGGCCAATTCTTGGGGAATTCGTTATAACCTTTTCCGGGCGCCCGTCGTGGGTGACCATGGAGATATGGAGCTGAGGATCGAGGCCGCCGACCTGCCGGGCCGTGAGTGCGGCGCCGGGCCCGGGTTCCCGGGGTACCGGGACATCCACGTCGCCGTCCAGCGCCGGGGCCGCCCGGCCGAGTTGCTCGACCCCCACCCCGGGGACGCGCCGCGGGCGCGCTGGTCGCTGGAGTGCGAGGCGAAGCGGCTGCCGGACGGCGCGGTGGACATCACCGGCCGGTACGTCCAGGGCGGGCCGGGCGGCCGGTTCGTCTACCTGAGCTGGGTCGCCGGGGGCGCAGGCGCCCGGTCGCTGTTCCGCCGGGCCAAGCTGCTGCTGGCGGCGGTGGACCCGGTCACCGTGGAGGAGGCCATGGCGGGCGGGCTGCTGGTGGCCCGCCTCGGCCTGACGGACGTCAAGGGGCACCCGCTGTGCGCCGCCGTCCGCCCGCCGCTGGTCACCTGGTCGGCCGGGGGCTGAGCGCCGCGTACTCCAGCGGCGCCGACGGGTCCATCGATGTGTCCGACTTGGTGTCGGGAATAGGCAGGAGCCCAGAGTATGCTCCTGCAACTAATACGCAATAGTGTTACCCCGGCACGATCACCGTCGTTCAACCTGCCGAAAGGGGCCGTGTCCTGATGGGCGCCTACACGCTTCCCGACCTGCCGTACGACTACTCCGCACTGGAGCGGGCGATGTCGGCCGAGATCCTGGAGCTGCACCACTCCAAGCACCACGCCGCGTACGTGAAGGGTGCCAACGACACCCTGGAGCAGCTGGCCGAGGCCCGCGACAAGGAGCAGTTCGGCGGCCTGGTCGGCCTGCAGAAGACCTTCGCCTTCCACCTCTCCGGCCACGTGCTGCACTCGCTGTTCTGGCAGAACCTCTCCCCGGAGGGCGGCGACCGCCCCGAGGGCGAGCTGGCCGACGCCATCGCCGAGCACTTCGGCGGCTTCGAGGCCTTCAAGAAGCAGCTCTCAACCGCCACCACCGGCGTCCAGGGCTCGGGCTGGGGCATCCTCTCCTGGGAGCCCCTCGGTCAGCGCCTGATCGTCGAGCAGGTCTACGACCACCACGGCAACGTGGGCCAGAACACCACCCCGCTGCTCGCCTTCGACGCCTGGGAGCACGCGTACTACCTGCAGTACCGCAACGTCCGCCCGGACTACGTCACCCGCCTGTGGGACGTCGTCAACTGGCGGGACGTCCAGGCCCGCTTCGCGGCGGTCAAGAGCGCCTGACCCGGATCAGGCGACGGAAGGCCCCGGCCCGGTCGGGCGGGCCGGGCCCTCCCCCTCTCCCGGGCGGCACCGGGGCGCGCGGGCGACGCGGAGCATTGACGCCGGACACGGTCGGCTCACCGAGACGAAGGCTTGATGCCACCCGTTGTTCGCCCGGAAACGGCCTCCGGCCGCTACGCTCGGACCACCGCCGGTAACCGGCGGTCGGCGGCCGTACGGCCCGTCCGCTCCTGAGCGAAAGGCCGTCCGGATGGCCCCGCGCCTCTCCGTCGTCGTCCCGATCTACAACGTCGAGCGCTACCTCAGGGAGTGCCTGGACTCGATCGCGGTACAGACGTTCGAGGACTTCGAGTGCGTCATGGTCGACGACGGTTCGACCGACGACGGGCCGGTCATCGCCACGGCGTACGCCGCCACGGACCGGCGCTTCCGGCTGGTCCAGCAGGAGAACAAGGGCCTCGGCGCCGCCCGCAACACCGGCTGGCGCCACCTCAGCCCCGGCACCGACTACCTGGCCTTCGTCGACAGTGACGACACCCTGCCGCCGCACGCGTACGAGCTGATGATCCGCACGCTGGACGAGACCGGCTCCGACTTCGCCGCCGGCAACGCGCTGCGGCTGCGCACCACCGGCCTCACCCCCTCGCACGCCCACCGCCGCCCGTTCCGGGAGACCCGGCTGCGCACCCACGTGAGCGAACTGCCCGCCCTGGTCACCGACCGCACCGCCTGGAACAAGGTCTACCGGCGCTCCTTCTTCGACGCCGCGGGCATCCGCTACCCCGAGGGCATCCTGTACGAGGACGCCCCGGTCAGCGTGCCCCACCACTTCCTCGCCGAGCGGGTCGACGTGCTCGCCGACCCGATCTACCACTGGCGGGTCCGCGAGGACGGCGAGCTGTCCATCACCCAGAAGAAGACCGACCCGCGCGGCCTGATCGACCGGGTCCGCTCGATGGAACTGGTCCGGGAGTGGCTGCTCGCCCGCCCCGAACCCGCGTTCGCCGAGCACCTGCGCGCCTACGACCGGAACTGCCTGGTCGAGGAGATCCCGATGTTCTTCTGGTCCATCCCGGACGGCGACCGCAACTACTGGGAGGTCTACCAGCGGCACGTCAGCCGGCTGCTCGGCGCCATCGGCCCCGACCGGCTGGACGGCCTGAGCGCCCAGCTACGGATCAAGTACCGCCTGACCCTGGCCGACGCGATGAACCGCTTCGTGGCCGTCCAGCGCGTGCACCGCGCCGTCCGCCGCACTCGCCAGGCGGTCAGGCGTCGGTGAGATCCCGGGCCCGTCGCCGCTGCTCCCGGCCGGCGGATGGTTCCTGCCGGTCGTCTGCCACCGGCCCACCCCAGGGTCTGCCGACCACCACCTCTCCACCGGATCCGACGCGGCCGGGTGACGCGATCGTCCGGTTCCTTGACGCCGGACACGTTGCCGGGGCCGTGGAGGCGGGCAGCGGCTCGGCCCCGGCCGGGCCACCGAGGCTTGCCCCCGACACTGCCCCTCCGGTCCTTGCCCGCACCCCGGAGGTCGTCGTAGACCGGCTCTGACACGTCGCGACTACGGCTCGAATCGCCTGTCCAGGAGGTGGATGTGCACGCGCACGACCAGAAGACGCAGGGCCAGTCCGAGCGCCGGGAACACAGCCGGCCGACCGCACGGCAGCAGCCTGCGCCGCTGCACCTCCAGTCGATCCGTGCGCTGCAGCGCACCATCGGCAACGCAGCCGTCGTCCAACTGCTCGGGCAACAGCGGCAGCCGGGGTCCCCCGTGCAGCGCTCGACCGTCCACCAGGTGCTGCGGTCGCCGGGCCGCCCACTGGCCGACGACGTGCGGGCGGAGATGGAGGCCCGCCTGGGCGCCGACTTCAGCGGCGTGCGGATCCACGACGACTCCGCCGCGGCCCGCTCCGCAGCCGAGATCAGCGCCCGCGCCTACACCTCCGGCGAGCACGTCGTGCTCGGCCACGGCGGCACCGACAAGCACACGCTGGCCCACGAGCTCACCCACGTCATCCAGCAGCGCTCGGGCCCCGTGGCCGGTACCGACCAGGGCAACGGACTGTCCGTCAGCGACCCCGGCGACCGCTTCGAGCGCGCCGCCGAGGCGAACGCCGTCCGGGCGCTGAGTCGGACGATACCTCCGGCCGTCCAGCGGGTCGCCGCTCAAGCCCCCACGCCCGGGCTGGAGTTGCCGGTACAACGCGCCTTCACCGGAACGCCGTACATCACCTACGGTGCGCTGAACGGAAACGGCGTCGGCACCTCGATGCATGCCGAACTCTGGCCCGGCCAGCTCGGCAAGGGCTCCAAGCCGAGCGTCCAGCCGTCCTGGTGGCCGACCGGGAGCGGCGCGACCGCCGACTGGTTCAGCAAGTACATGGTGCAGGGACACCTGCTCAACGAGCAGGTCGGCGGCCCCGGCAACACCATGAGCAACCTGACCCCACTCTGTAAGTCCGCGAACTCGGCGCACCACGCGAAGGTCGAGAAGGACGTCAAGGCCGAGGTACTGACCAACGGCAACGTGGTCGAGTACGCCGTGACGGCCGACTACAGCACCCACCCGGCCGGGAAGGACTTCGGGCCGCTCCCGAGCTCGGTGGAGGCCGACATCGACGCCAACTACTCCGCCAGGCTCGCCGGCAAGATCGAGGCCGAGTACACCGTCTACGACACCGCCGGCACGGAACTGCACGGCGACGCGTGGGAGATCGAGAACAACCGGCTGTAGCACCTGCTGGCGCCCGTGAAGGAGACGTACGTGACCACCCCCCGCGCCCGGCTGGCCGCGATGATCGACGACCTGGAGCGCAACCCCCGCGTGCAGCTCCTGGAGGCCACCGTCGCACCACCGACCCCACCATCCGACATCGAGCTCGCCGTCCGCCTGGCCCACGGCCGCCTCCCGAACGGCGTCGAGGCCTTCTACCGCGAAGTCGGCGCAGTCCGCCTGAGGTGGCGTCACACCGTCCCCGAGCTCCTCCACGACGACCTCTCGGACCAGGGCCTCATCAACCTCCTCCCGCTGCCCGAGGTCTTCGCCGATTGGCACGGCGTCACCTGGCACTCGCCGCAGGATCAGGAGTACCGCCCCGTCAAACCCTTCGACATGTTCGTCCCCGAGGCCTGCGCGGCGTTCGTTCCCCCCCTCGACTCCGTCCACTACCACTACTTCGGCGAGGAGCTGTACGACACCGGGTACTCGTTCGACGCCTACCTCGAACGGCTGCTCGCCTCCCGCGGCTACTGGTACTGGCCGCAGACGCTCTGCCGGGAGTTGGGGGAGAGCACGGAGGTCGCCGCGTTCCGTCGCGCGATGCCGGTGATCTTTCCGGACTACGACGACACCCTGTTCCGGCCGATGCGACGCTGAACCGGTGGCGCTCGTGCCGCTCCCGCGCCGGATCGGGTGGCGCGAGCGCCTTCGAGGGGAGGCGGTGCGACGGGTGGGCCGGCGGCGGTCGAGCCGGGTCCGCCCCCTGGCCGCGGGGGACAAAGCGTCAGCCGGACCTGGCGGCGCGGCCACTGGGGCACTTCGTGGCCGTCCAACAGGTCCACCTCCTCGTCCGCCGCACCCGCCAGGCGGCCAGGCGTCGGTAACTTCCCGGGCCTGTCGCCACTGCTCCGTGCCGACGGATGGTTCCTGCCGATCGACTGCCACCGGTTCACCCCAAGGTCTGCCGACCTCCTCACGGTCACCCGCCGATGAAACTCACCGTCTCCGACACGTCCGCCCGCCCGGTACGAAGCCGCGGCACGCCTTCCTTCTCGAACCCCACCGCGACACCGCAGAACAGCACCAGACCGTCATCGGCTTCGACCGCCGCGCTGACGGTCTTGCGGTACATCGTCCACATGACTTGGGGGCAGCTGTGCAAGCCTTCCGCCCTCAGCAGCAGCATGACCGTCTGCAGGTACATCCCGGCGTCCCCCCACTGCCCGGGGCCCATCGTCCGGTCGAGGTAGCAGAACAGCACGACCGGCGCCCCGAACGCCTCCGAGTTCAAGGCGGCGATCTTCCTGGGCCGGTCGGGGTCGTCGCGCTCGATTCCCAGGGCTTGGTAGCGCTGGGCGGCTGCGGCGGAAAACCGGTCCAGGTACGGCGTGGTCAGTTCGGCCGGGTACATCGGGTACTCCCGCTCATCGCCCGGGTCCCCGGCCAGTGCGCGCGCCGTCGCGCACCTCTTCAGCTCGGCCAAGGGCTCGCCGGCTACGACATACACGTGCCACGGCTGCAGGTTCCCACTCGACGGAGCCCGCGTCGCTGCGGCCAGTACCCGTTCGAGAACCTCTCTGGACACCGGCTCATCGCTGAACGCCCGTACCGCTCGGCGGCTGTCCACGGCCTCGTACACATCCACGACTTCCCGTCCTCTCGCTCAACGATCACCACCATCTCTCTATCGGAATCTCACGCGGCTCGGTGGTGCGATCCTCCGGAGCGGCAGAGACGGGCTTCGACCGCCCCGATATCCGGTCGACCGACTCGTCGTTGCGGCCCTACTCTCGCGCGGTGACGAACAACGTGAAGACGGGCGAGGACTTCCGCGCACTGCTGCGCAGCCTCATCGGCCGCTTCGAAGACCCCGGCACCGACGTGCCGGAGCTCGACGACATCCTCCTCCGCTGGGCCGATTCCCTTCCCGACCGGGCTCCGGAACCCGGCTGGCCAGGCCTGGCCGACCAGCTGCTCGGTGCGCTGAACGCTCCGTCGGCCGGGCCCGCCGAGCCCGCACCCCTGGGGGGCCGGAGGCCGGTCGCCTCTTCCGGGGAACTGCGCGCCCTGCTGCGCGGCCTGGCCGCCGACTACGCCCGGGACCGCGCCTGGAGGGTGGACAGGCAAGCCCGGGGACAGTGGGCCGGCGACGGCGGTGGCTGGGCGAGCGCCTCGCTGACCGGGTTCCTGGAGTCATGGGAGGCTTGGCTCGGTGCCAGGCTCGGCAGGGCACAGGTGTTCTCGGGTGTTCAACCGATCGAACCGGTCACGTGGGCCTCCGTGGCCATGCAGCTTGGCGCGGCCCGCGTCTACGAGTGACGCGGTTCAGCCCGCGTGATGTCCCTACCGGTTCTTCCCGTCACCCCGGATGCCGTGCACGATGCGCTGGGCGGCGGCGTAGTCGTCCGCAATGCTCTCCGGGGCCCACTCCACGCCGTCCCATCGCAGGATCAGACGAGGTTCGGACGGACTGACGTGAGAAGGCTTCCCGGCCGTCCAACCGGACTGCCTTCAACTCGCCGACCGGATGACGGAGAGCCTCCCCGCGAGCAGCCCACAACTCCAGCGGCTCGTTCGCGTCTTCCACGATTCACTCCAACGCTGAGGCTCGCTCATCCAGTTCCTCGACGCCGGGTACGTCGCGGAGGCGGTAGAGGCGGGCGCGCATGTCGTTGACGGCGTCCTGAACCTTGATGGAGCGAATCCGTCCGCGCAGTCGAGGAAGTCGTTCCAGGACGCGAGAGCGCCGTCGATGTCGTCCTGGCGGAGGCGGACGGTGCCAAGGTCGGCGAGGACGATTGCGCGGGTGCGGCGGGGCCTGGACGGCGAGGCCGCGAAGAGCAGTGGCGGCCAGTTCGGCGTCGCCGGCCTCGGAGGCCAGGCGGAACGAATGGGCGTAGTACTGCTGGGCGGCGTCCTGGTTGCCTTCGTCCTGAGCCATCCATCCGGCCAGGTGGACTAGTTGTGCGGTTGCCGCGAAAAGCTGGCGGCCGACGGCTTCGCTCCAGGTGCCGTCCAGCCAGGGGGCGACGTCGTCGTGGAGGTAGCGGACGGCGAGGTGGCGGGCGTGTCCGCCGCCGAGTTCCGCCGCAGCGTCGCCGAGTGACTTGGTCATTTGGCGGATCGCTGCGACCTCGCCCCGGCCGACTTGGACCTTTCCACCGGACTTGAGCCGCACACGGCGGAGTACGGCGTCGGGATCAGGCAGGCCCAGCGCCGCGAGCGCGTAGGCGCTGGAGGCGGCTACGAATCCCCGGCGATCCACCACGTCCCTCCGGCTCAGCTCGATGACGGAATCCACGGTATCGCCAGTTCCGGTCTCTTCCTGACCAGTTGGCGGGCTGCTTACCGTTTCTGCTGGGTCGATGCCCAGAACCGAGATCAGGTAAGGCATCCAGTACTTCGGGACGCGTCCTCCGCGCTCCCAGCGGGAGACCTGGCCACGATCCGGTCCCGCGCCGCCCTTCCCTTCCGCTTCGCCGAGTTCGCGACCGAGTCTGGGCTGCGACCAACCCTTCCTTTCCCGAGACATCCTGATCAGGTCTGCGACGGTCGCGGATCCCCCTGGCACGGCGCCCTCCCTCGGGTCGGCAGCCGGTCGACCGGCCCGTAGTCCCCGGCGGCCCCGCGGCCTACTTCGCGACCCTCTGCCCGTCAAGGCGTGCGTGGCCGCCGTCCGGGAGGCCGGCCTGCCCGCCTCTCTGTCGCACACCGTGGGAACGTTCGTCTGCAACCACGTCGGTTCCGCCGTGCGGGTCGACGGCGGGACCGATCGACTCTGGCAGCACTGGTGGGACCGCATCCTGGACGTCACTGGGCGCCAGGAAGCGGGCCCCCCGATGCTGCCGGACGGCCCGTTCGACAGGGTCGTCGAGGAGAACTTCGTGGCCCTTCACCGGTGGAGTGCCGCGCGTAAGCGTGAGGTCGCGCACGCCACCAGACCCACTCGTGCCCTTCCCAGGATGCGGGACGTCCTGCGCGAGTACGAGCAGACTACCGGCATCCGCCTGGGAGGATTCCAGCTGCGGGTCACCGCACTGCCCGTCACGGGCCAGGTGTTCCTTCCGCTTGACGGCGACCGGATCGTCCTCAGCATCACGTTGCTATCCGATCGAGCGGAGTACCTCAGACACGTCCTGGCGCACGTCTGCGGGAGATCCAGCTGAAGTGCGGTGAATGGACCGCATTCCGAAAGCCGATCCCGCAGCCAGGCCCACTCATCGGTGTGCCCCCTGTGGCCACAACACCTCAACCGGAACGCCGCGATCCTGTGCATAGGCGACCACGTCCGCCGTGCCGCCGTAGCCACGGGCGGGCAGGCCGTCCCAGACGGCGAGGAGCTTGTCGATCTGCTGGACGAGGACTTCGCTGCCCACCATGTGGGCAGCTTCGTCGGACTCCACGTGCCCGGTCCGGTGAACGGCTATGGCGGACTCCAAGAGCCGGTCGTAGGTGGCGTGGTGCCACTGCGGCAGCCCATCCCGGTACTGATCGGCCGGAATGACGGCCTCCAGTTGTGCACCCCGCTCAAGCGCGATCTCTGCCAACCACGCGTCCGGCCCGTCCGCAATGCAGGACACGACGGTCAGTTCGTTCGGGTTCTCGCGCGCGAGAGCGTCTTTGAGTAGCTGCCGTACCTGCCCCTCGACCTCGGTCGTCAGCCCTCGGTGCCCCGTGATCCCGATCCGCATCGGATTCCTTCCTAGAGATAGACGTCGTGCATGCGCTCATCAAACTCCCGCACGACCTTGGGCGGCGAGGAAGTGTTGAACGTCCGTCGAAGTGAGCGGCTCCGTTCGATGATTCGCCCTGAGCGGTACTGGAGACCGACCTCCAGAGCCTGCATCGCGAGTGCGAATGCCGCCTCGATCCGCCCTGAGGCGAGATGGCCTGCCGCGACATCCAGGATCAGAAGCGCGCGCTGTTTCGCGTGACCGGTGGCGAGAACGGGGCCTGCGCTATCCGAGATCCACTTGGAGAGTCCGAGTTTGGCGCCGCAGGTCACTCTGAAACCGGCAACCTTGGTCTCATCGAAGCTGAACACCCATGGCCAAGGAGGCGGTTCATCTTCGGTGTTGGCATGGACCGCCGCTCGGCTGCGTGTCAATGCGCGGTCGGCACTCCGCTGATCACCTGTGGCTGCGTGCCCGAGGGCCTCCACTGACGACAGCCATGCGTCGGCGACTGCGGGAGAGCCAGGCTCCAGAATGCTACGAGCTCGCTTCGCAAGGCTGATCGCCTGGATTCCGTTGCCGGTGTGTGCTTCGAACTGCGCAAGGCTTCCGGTTTGGTAGGCAACCAGGAGAGGACTTGCCCCCGATCGGGCGGCATTGATAGCAGCCCCGTAGAACGATCGCGCAGATCCGTGGTCGCCCATGTCCCATGCCAGCCATGCGTTCAGGCTCGCCGCCTCGCTCGCGACGGCGGCGAGCCTGATCCGATGGGTAGCGGTCTGCGCTGCGCCAGCCAGCCCCTGGATCAGCCGAAGATGGGACCGGGCTGCATCGGCAAGTTCTCGCGAGGGCGTCGATCCGTCCAGTCGGCGGTAGGACGTTGTGGCAAGCCGGAGTGCAGCAGCCTGTTGCTCGGACTCGTCGGTGGGACCGGCGATGACTGCGAGCGCGGGCGACACCGCGAATGCGGCTGCTGCTCCCAGAAATTGACGTCTTTCCACGCTCTCAGTTCCGATTCTTGCCTGCACTGTGGATTCTGCCAACCCGAGCAGGGGAGCTGGAATGCCCAAGTTCTGCGACACCCGCAGCAGCACATCCATGGCATACGGGCCGATGCTCCGCTTCTCCAAGCGTGAGATCGCAGATTGCGACAGACCGCACGCTTCACCCAGCTGCGCCTGTGTCATGCGTCGATGGGTTCGCGCCAGCTCGATGACTTTGCCGTAGTTCCCAGTCCGGGATGCCTCCCGGACCACTGTCGAATTCCAGTTCAACAGCCCACCTAACGCTACAAGCACTGCCGCGTCAACGGACGCACTCCGATGCGGCGCCCGCATACCCGTATGCGGACGCCGCATGATCAATGGTCTCACGGCTGTGACGGATTGTTGACTGACGGTAAGGAATCGCTTGTGCGTCGGTGCCTCGACAGCTATCGAGACACCGACGCCCGGCTCTGCGCTGGCAGTTACCTGCCCGGCTGGCTTGGAGGGTCTTTGTGGTGGTCAGTCCACTGAGCAATGCTCGATTTCCGGTACCGCTGGAGTGGGGTGTGCCGCCAGGGGCGGATGCTGTGCCTGCGGCGCGGCGGCTCGTCATGGCGATCCTGCGAGAGTGGGGTGTGTCGCTCTCGGAGGATGCGCTTCAGGAAGTCGAGCTGTGTGCGAGCGAGGTGATTGCCAATGCGCTGGTGCACACCAAGGAGCGCTGTGTCGTGACCGTCCGCCGCCGTGCTGGGCGGGTGAGGGTGGAGGTCGCTGATCGGTGTCCGGAGCTCCCGCATCGGGAGCGTGATGCTGAATCGACTGGCGGTCGTGGGTTGTTGCTCGTGGAGGCGCTGGCGCATGCGTGGGGCTGGTGCGCGGCTGAGGTGGGCAAGGTGGTGTGGTTCGAGTACCTGGAAACCGCCGAAGCGCCGTGCCCCACGCATGGGTGGGGCACGGCGGACGACCTTCGAGCTCTGCCCGAGGTGGCGTAGTGGCGACCGTCGGGCGGCTCGTGTGGTGGGTGCTCTTCTCGGCCGCGGTGGTGGCCGGCTTCGTGTCGGGGTGTGATCGTTAGCCGAAGAAGGCGTCCAGGATTTGCTGTGCTGCCAATCCCGCAGGCAGGGTGCCGGCGCGGACCTGGGCTTCCAGCGACGGGGTGAGCCGCTGGACCTCCGGGTGCTCGTGCAACCTCGCGTACAGCTGGTCGTGGACCATCGCCCACGTCCACTCGACCTGCTGTTCGCGGCGCTTGGCGGCCAGGGCGCCCGTTGCGTCGAGGACCTTACGGTGCTGCTGGAGGCGTTCCCACAGCACGTCGAGGCCAGCGCCGTCGAGCCCGCTGCAGGTGAGTACCGGGGGAGTCCAGGCCGCGTCCGGCGCCTGCAACAGGCGTAGGGCACCGGAGAGTTCGCGCGCCGCCGCCTTGGCGTCGCGCTCGTGCGGGCCGTCGGCCTTGTTGACGGCGATGACGTCCGCCAGCTCCAGCACGCCCTTCTTGATGCCCTGGAGCTGGTCGCCAGTGCGGGCGAGGCTGAGGAGGAGGAAGGTGTCGACCATCCCGGCCACGGCGGTTTCGGACTGGCCGACGCCGACGGTTTCGATCAGTACGACGTCGTACCCCGCTGCCTCCATCACCACCATCGACTCCCGGGTGGCCTTGGCGACCCCGCCCAGCGTCCCCGAGGTCGGCGACGGCCGGACGAAGGCCTGAGGGTCGACCGCCAGGCGCTCCATCCGGGTCTTGTCGCCCAGGATGGAGCCGCCCGTCCGGCTCGACGTCGGGTCGACGGCGAGCACCGCGACCCGGTGGCCGAGGCCCGTCAGCATGGTGCCGAAGGAGTCGATGAAGGTCGACTTGCCGACACCGGGCACGCCCGTGATGCCCACCCGGACGGCCCCGCCCGCGTGCGGCAGCAGCCGTTGCAACAGCTGCTGCGCGAGCGTGCGGTGGTCGGGCCGGGTGGACTCGACGAGGGTGACGGCGCGCGCGATCCAGGCGCGCGAGCCGTCCAGGACACCCGTCACATAGCTGTCGAGGTCGATCGTCCGCGGAGGCATGCGATCAGAGGCTCACAGCTCGTGGCCGAGATCGGCCGCCAGCGACTTCAGCAGGTCGAACGCCGCGTCGGGAATGACCGTGCCGGGCGGGAAGACCGCCGCCGCGCCCGCCTCGTAGAGGGCGTCGAAGTCCTGCGGGGGGATGACCCCGCCGACCACGATGGTGATGTCCTCCCGGCCCGCCGCGGTGAGTTCGGCGCGCAGCGCGGGCACCAGGGTGAGGTGGCCGGCGGCCAGCGAGGAGACGCCGACGATGTGCACGTCCGCCTCGACGGCCTGGCGGGCGACCTCGGCCGGGGTCTGGAACAGCGGGCCGACGTCCACCGTGAAGCCGAGGTCGGCGAAGGCGGTGGCGATCACCTTCTGGCCGCGGTCGTGGCCGTCCTGGCCCATCTTGGCGACCAGGATGCGCGGGCGGCGGCCCTCGGCCTGCTCGAACCGCTCGACCAGGTCACGGGTGCGCTGGAGGGGGGCCGACGGGCCGGCTTCGTCTCGGTACACACCGGAGATGGTACGGATCTGGCCGGAGTGTCGGCCGTACACCTTCTCCAGGGCGTCCGAGATCTCGCCGACGGTGGCCTTGGCCCGGGCCGCGTTGACGGCCAGGTGCAGCAGGTTGCCGTCCAGCGAGCCGCCGCGCTGCGGACCGGCCTCGGCGGCGCGGGTCAGCGCGTTCAGCGCGTCCTGCGTGGCGGCCTCGTCGCGCTCCTCGCGCAGCCGCCGCAGCTTCTCGATCTGCCGGGCCCGCACCGCGGAGTTGTCGACCTTGAGCACCTCGATCTGCTCGTCGCTCTCGACCCGGTACTTGTTGACGCCGATCACCGGCTGGCGGCCGGAGTCGATGCGCGCCTGGGTGCGGGCGGCGGCCTCCTCGACGCGCATCTTCGGGATGCCCGCGTCGATGGCCTTGGCCATGCCGCCGGCCGCCTCGACCTCCTGGATGTGCTGCCAGGAGCGCGCCGCCAGGTCGTTCGTCAGCTTCTCGACGTACGCCGAGCCGCCCCACGGGTCGATGACCCGGCAGGTGCCCGACTCCTGCTGCAGCAGCAGCTGGGTGTTGCGGGCGATGCGGGCGGAGAAGTCGGTGGGCAGCGCCAGCGCCTCGTCCAGGGCGTTGGTGTGCAGCGACTGGGTGTGGCCCTGGGTCGCGGCCATCGCCTCGACGCACGTCCGCGTGACGTTGTTGAACACGTCCTGGGCGGTGAGCGACCATCCCGAGGTCTGCGAATGGGTGCGCAGCGACAGCGACTTGGGGTTCTTCGGGTCGAACTGCTTGACCAGCTTGGCCCACAGCAGCCGGGCCGCGCGCAGCTTGGCGACCTCCATGAAGAAGTTCATGCCGATCGCCCAGAAGAACGACAGCCGCGGCGCGAAGGCGTCCACGTCCAGCCCCACGTCCAGGCCCGCGCGCAGGTACTCCACCCCGTCGGCCAGGGTGTAGGCCAGCTCCAGGTCGGCCGTCGCGCCGGCCTCCTGGATGTGGTAGCCGGAGATGGAGATCGAGTTGTACCGGGGCATCTTCTGCGAGGTGTACGCGAAGATGTCCGAGATGATCCGCATCGACGGCTGCGGCGGGTAGATGTAGGTGTTGCGGACCATGAACTCCTTGAGGATGTCGTTCTGGATGGTCCCCGCCAGCTTCTCCGGCGGTACGCCCTGCTCCTCGGCCGCGA
This sequence comes from Kitasatospora sp. NPDC018058, assembly GCF_044327205.1. Classification (NCBI taxonomy): domain Bacteria; kingdom Bacillati; phylum Actinomycetota; class Actinomycetes; order Kitasatosporales; family Streptomycetaceae; genus Kitasatospora; species Kitasatospora sp. NPDC018058. The sequence continues at coordinate 13,799 of NZ_JBIRFA010000017.1, forward strand.
CGATGTACAGCGCGAGGACGGGCAGCACGGCGCCGTTCATGGTCATCGACACCGACATCCTGTCCAGCGGGATGCCGTCGAACAGCTGGCGCATGTCGTAGATCGAGTCGATGGCGACGCCCGCCATGCCGACGTCGCCGGTCACGCGCGGGTGGTCGCTGTCGTAGCCGCGGTGGGTCGGCAGGTCGAAGGCGACCGAGAGGCCCTTCTGGCCGGCCGCCAGGTTGCGGCGGTAGAACGCGTTGGACTCCTCGGCGGTCGAGAAGCCGGCGTACTGGCGGACGGTCCAGGGCTGGTTGACGTACATGGTCGGGTACGGCCCGCGCAGGTACGGGGCGATGCCGGGGTACGTCTCCAGGAAGTCCAGGCCGGCCAGGTCCGCCGCGGTGTACAGCGGCTTGACGCCGATGCCCTCGGGGGTGTCCCAGACCAGCTCGTCGACGTCCTTGCCGGTGGACTGGCGCCAGGCGCCCTGCCACTGGGCGTCGGTGACGTCCGAGGCGGCGTCGCCGTTCAGCCCGATTCCGGTGAAGTCGGGGATCATCGCGTCACCTTGTCCTCGTCGGCGCTGCTCGCACCGGTGATCTGGTCCAGCAGGGAGGTCAGGACGGCGACCGCGTCCCCGCCCGCGTGGATGAACTCGTCGACCCCGGCGGGCACTTCGGCGAGCCGCCCGGCCAGCAGCACCCGCCGGGCGCCGGCCGCCCTGAGCGCGGCGGCGACCGCCTCGGCGTGCTCGGCGTACAGGGCGTCGCTGGAGCACAGGCAGGCGACGGTGGCGCCGGAGGCGGTGAACGCCGCGGCGAACGCCGCCGGGTCGACACCCTCGGCCGAAGCCGTCGCGATGCCGCCCGCCTGGAACAGGTTGGCCGAGAAGGTGGTGCGCGCGGTGTGCGCGGCGGCGGTGCCGATCGAGGCCAGGAACAGCTTCGGCCGCTCGCCCGTGGCGGCGAGCACCGCGTCCGAGCGGTCGCGCAGCGCCTCGTACGCCTCGGCGCGGCGCACCTGCGGCAGGCCGCCCGTGGCGCCGGCCGGGGCCGGCTCGCGGACCAGCGGCTGCTCGTCCAGGTGCGGGAACTCGCTGACGCCGGTGACCGGTTCGCGCCGCTTGGCGAGCTTCACGGAGCGCTCGGCCCAGGCCGCGGCGATCCGCTGCTCGACCAGGCCCGAGTCGAGGGCGGCGCGCTGGCCGCCGGCCCGCTCGATCGCCTGGAACCAGGCCCAGGCGGCCTGTGCCAGCTCCTCGCCCAGCTGCTCGACGTACCAGGAGCCGCCGGCCGGGTCGATCACCCGGGCCAGGTGGGACTCCTCCAGCAGGATCGACTGGGTGTTGCGGGCGATCCGGCGGGCGAAGGCGTCGGGGAGGCCGAGTGCGCTGTCGAAGGGCAGCACGGTGACGGCGTCGGCGCCGCCGACCCCGGCGGCCAGGCAGGCCACGGTGGTGCGCAGCATGTTCACCCACGGGTCGCGGGCGGTCATCATCACCCGGGAGGTGACGGCGTGCTGGCGCTGCGCCGAGGCCTCGGCGGAGGCGCCGGACACCTCGGCGACGCGGGCCCAGAGGCGGCGCGCGGCACGGAACTTGGCGATGGTCAGGAACTGGTCGGCGTCCGCGGCGAAGCGGAACTCCAGCTGGCCGAGCGCGGCGTCCACCGACAGCCCGGCGGCGGTCAGCGCGCGCAGGTAGGCGACGCCGGTGGCCAGCGAGCAGCCCAGCTCCTGGGCGGGGGAGGCGCCGGCCTCGTGGTAGGGCAGGGCGTCGACGGTGAGGGCCCGGACGTTGGGGTAGTCGGCGGCGCAGCCGGCGGCCAGTGCGGTGGCCTCGGCCAGCAGCGCGTCCGTACGGGCCGCGTCGCCGGTGCGGGCCTGGAGGCCGAGCGGGTCGGCGCCGAGGTTGCCGGCGGCGGAGGCGGGGGAGACCTCGCGATCCTCGTACAGCTTGAACAACTGCTCGGCGGCGTCCGCGAATTCGGGGCCGGCGTCGAGCGCCACGGCGGCCAGGTCCAGGTACACCCCGGTGAGTGCCTCGGGCAGGGCCGACACCGGCAGGCCCGCGCCGCCCAGCTCCAGCCAGAGCGAGCCGACGCCGTTCTCCAGGTCCGCGAGGACCGCCTCGTTGGTGCGCCGCCGGTCGGGGTCGGCGTGCCGCTGACGGACGTCCCATCCGGCGATGGCGGAGCCCTGCGGCCGTCCGCCGCGGACGAACGGCGGGAAGCCGGGGTAGCCGGGCTCGGCCGAGCTGTCCTCGGCGGTGTACAGCGGGCGCGCGCGCAGGCCGTCCTGGAGCGCGGTGCCGAGCGCCTGCTCGGCGGCAGCGCCGTCCTCGGGCTGGGCACCGGACTTGCGCAGCACGCCCTCGACGAGCTGCTGCCACTGCTCACGGTGCGCGGCCGGGAACTCGGCGGCGAGGGGGAGCCCTTCGGGCGGGACCTTCATGTCCGCAGGTTAGCGCCCGTTCGCGGACCGGCAGGAGGGGAGTCGCGTGTGACCTTCTTCTCGATTTAGGCAACCTTTGGCATCAGGAAAGCACTCCTCCCGTCGAGGAGTGTCGCGATGCCGGTGTCACGGCACGTGATCGATCGCCCGCACGTGCCCGGATCAGGGGGATTGCGGAACCCCACCACTCATCTATTAAGTTCCTTAGAAGAAGGTGGGCGGGGGCGGCATCCCCCGTACGTCCCCGCCTGTCCTTCGCCGTCCCCCTTTCGCGTCCGCCGACGCCTCGAATGAACCCGCGAACGCCCCAAAGGCGTTCCATGAATGTCCGTCATCCGTCCCCGAAGGAGAGCCATCGCGATGGGAAAGCGCCGCAAGCCCAGCCCCCCGAGCCGGGCCCGCCTGGCGGTCCTCACCACGGCGATGGCCGGCGGCGCGGTGCTCGCCGCCGGCACCGCCCACGCCGAGCCGACCCCGACGCTCGCCTCCGTCAAGGAGCAGGTGGACAAGCTCAACGAGGAGGCCGAGCAGGCCATCGAGCAGTACAACGGCGTCCAGGAGAAGCAGCAGAAGCTGCAGGGCGACGCCAACAAGATCCAGGAGAAGGTCGCCCGCGGCCAGGAGGCGATGAACGAACTGCGCACCCGGCTCGGCGGCGTGGCCGCCGACCAGTACCGCAGCAACGGCATCGACCCGTCCGTCCAGCTGATGCTCGACTCCGACCCGGCCGCCTACCTGGAGCGCGCCTCGGTGCAGAACCAGGTCGCCGATACGCAGACCTCCCTGCTCAAGCAGGCCCAAGAGGAGCAGCGCAAGCTCGACCAGAGCCGCGCCGAGGCCACCGCCACGCTCGCCCAGCTCGACTCGGTCGGCACCGAGCTGGCGGAGAAGAAGAAGCAGATCCAGACCAAGCTCGCCCAGGCCCAGGCCACGCTCAACAAGCTGAGCGCCGAGGATCGCGCCAAGGCCAACGCCCAGCAGGCCGCCGAGAAGGCCAAGGCCGAGGCCCAGAAGGCCGCCGCCGCGGACCGCGCCTCCCGCTCCGCGGCGCGGACGGACCTGAACGCCCCGGCCCCGCCGGCCAGCGGCCGCGCCGCCGCCATCATCCAGTTCGCCTATGCCCAGCTGGGCAAGCCCTACCAGTGGAGCGCCACCGGCCCCGACAGCTGGGACTGCTCCGGCCTCACCGGCGCCGCCTACCGCGCGGCCAACGTCAAGCTCCCCCGGATCTCCCAGGACCAGTGGAACGCCGGCGCCCGCATCAGCCGCGCCGATCTCCAGCCCGGCGACCTGGTCTTCTTCTACGGCGACATCCACCACGTCGGTATCTACATCGGCGACGGCAAGATGATCCACGCCCCCCGCACCGGCAAGAACGTCGAGGTCCTCCCCATCGACGCCATGCCCTACGTAGGCGCCGTCCGCCCGTAGCCGGTCAGCGGTCAGTCCGTCACGGAGAGGACGATCTTCCCGGTGGCGCGGCCCAGTTCGCCCAGGCGGTGGGCCTCGGCGGCCCGGGCCAGCGGGAGGGTGGTGTCGACCAGGACGCGCAGGCGGCCGGTGTCGACCAGGTGGGAGATCTCCCGCAGGCCCTGCTGGTCGGGTTCGACCAGCATGAAGACGGCGCGGACGCCGACGGCCTCGGCCTCGGCGAGGGGGAAGGCGTCGGTCGGCGGTTCGATGGAGACCAGGGTGCCGCCGGGGCGCAGGGAGCGCAGGGAGCGGGACCAGCTGGCGCCGCCGACGGGGTCGAGGACGACGTCGACCTCGCGGACGGCCTCGGCGACGTCCCGGGTGCGGTAGTCGACCAGCTCGTCCGCGCCCAGTTCGCGCAGCAGCTCGTGCTTGGCGCCGCTCGCGGTGCCGATGACGTACGCGCCGCGGGCCTTGGCGATCTGGACGGCGAGGTGGCCGACCCCGCCCGCGGCGGCGTGGATCAGCACCCGTTGCCCGGGCCGGACGTCGGCGGTGTCCACCAGGGCCTGCCAGGCGGTGAGCGCGGCCAGCGGCAGGCCGGCCGCCTCGACGTGGGTCAGGCCCTTCGGGCGGGGCGCGAAGTGCCGGGCGGGAGCGGCGACGTAGTCGGCGTAGGCGCCGGCCGGGTTCGGGAAGCTCGGCATGCCGTACACCTCGTCGCCGGGGCGGAAGATCGTCACGCCGTAGCCGACCGACTCCACCACGCCCGAGACGTCCCAGCCGAGGATGAACGGGGGCGTGCCGCCGTTGACGAAGGTGCCGCGCGAACGGGTCTTCCAGTCGGCCGGGTTGACCCCGGCGGCGTGCACCCGCACCAGGATCTCGCCCCGGCCGGGCTCCGGGCGGGCGGTCTCCACCAGCCGCAGCACCTCCGGGCCGCCGGCGGTGTCCTGCGAGACGGCGCGCATGGTGTGGGACATGTCGTACTCCTCCGATCACGGGCCCGTGGTTCCGGGCGCGTCGTCAGAGTGCCGGTCTGCGAAGGCCCCTGGTGGTGGCGCGACGGCCACGTGGTGAAAGGATCCGGCCATGCACCACGTCGGCGTACTCGCCCTGGACGGCGTCTTCCCCTTCGAGCTCGGCATCCCGGCCAGAATCTTCGGCGCCGCGCGGGACGAGACGGGCAGCCCGCTCTACACCGTCACCACCTGCAGCCTGGACGGCGGTCCGGTCCGCTCCGCCGCCGACTTCGACCTCGCGATCTCCCGGGACGCCGCGCTGCTCGCCGAGGTCGACACCGTGGTCATCCCACCCGCGCTGTCGCTCGGCGGCCTCCGCGAGCACGGCACCCTGCCCGAGGATCTGCGGACGGCGCTGGCCGCGATTTGCCCCGGCACCCGGATCGTGGCCATCTGCACCGCGAGTTTCCTGCTGGCCGCCGCCGGCCTGCTCGACCGGCGCCGGGCCACCACCCACTGGCTGGAGGCCGACCGGCTGCAGCGGATGGTCACCACCGCGCGGATCGACCCGGACGTCCTGTTCGTCGACGACGGCGACGTCCTCACCTCGGCCGGGGTCGCCGCCGGCATCGACCTCTGCCTGCACCTGGTCCGCCGCGACCACGGCAGCCGGGTCGCCAATGAGGTGGCCCGCTCCTGCATCGTCCCGCCCTGGCGCGAGGGCGGCCAGGCCCAGTACATCCGCCGTCCCGTCCCCGAACCCTCCGCCGCCGGCACCGCCGCCACCCAGGCCTGGGCCCTGGAACACCTCGCCGAGCCGCTCACCCTCGCCGACCTGGCCGCCCACGCCCACACCAGCGTGCGCACCTTCTCCCGCCGCTTTCGCGAGGAGACCGGCACCACCCCGGCCCAGTGGCTGATCAGCCGGCGCGTGGACCTCGCCCGCCACTACCTGGAGACGACCGACTGGCCCGTCCCGCTGGTCGCCCAGCGCTCGGGCCTCGGCACGGGCGCGTCGCTGCGCCAACACCTGCGCGCGGCCATCGGGGTGGGACCGCAGGCGTACCGGCGGACGTTCCGCCCGGCCTGAAGGAACCGAACCCGCCCGCGCGAGACGGCCCGGGCGACCGGCCCGGCCGGTTCGAGGTGGGGGAGCAGGCCCAGCAGCCCGGCCGGTTCGTGGGCGGCGGGTTCCAGCGCGTGGTGCGCCGCGAGCACCAGGGCGACGGTGAACGAGGCCATCAGCGCCAGCCACAGGGTCGCGCCCAGGGCCGGACGGGCCTGGAGCCGGGCGGAGCCGGCCAACCGGCGGGGCAGCAGGACGCCGGTCACGGCGAGGTAGAGGCCGAGCAGGGCAAGGGTCACTCGGTGTCCCGGGCCTTGACCTGCTCGAGGGCGGCGAGCAGCGCGGAGGCCTCGTCCCCGCTCATCCGGTCGACGAAGTGCAGCAGCGCGCCCGCCCGGTCCGGGGTGGTCTCCAGCGCCTGGTGCATCAGCTGGGCGGTGTACGCCTCGCGGGTGCAGGTCGGCTCGTACACCCAGGCGCGGCCGACCTTGTCCCGGCGCAGCCAGCCCTTGGTGTGCAGGATGTCGGCGACGGTGGTGACGGTGGTGTACGCGACCGGCCGCTGCTGCCGGAGGTCGTCGACCACCTCGCGCACCGTTGCCGGACGGCCCCAGGACCAGAGCCGGTCCATGATCTCGGCCTCAAGATCGCCGAACCCCCGTAGCACTGCCGTGGCTCCCTTTGTCGCACCGGCCGCCGGCGCCCTTCGCCCGCTGGAACGCGGCCCATGCTACGGCGAGCGCCGGGCGCCCGCCCCCGGGCAGTGGGGGCGGGCGCCCGTGGCGTGCGGGTGGCGCTCCGCGGGTGCTCAAGCCGCGCTCAGGGCAGCCGCTCCAGCTCAGGCCGTGCCGGCGCAGCCGCTCCCGCTCGGGCCGCGCTCACGACAGCCGCCGCGCGAGCGGCACCCGCGACCGGGTGAACAGTGCCGCGAGCAGCCCGGCCACCACCGGCAGCACCAGCACGACCAGCAGCAGCTCGCCCCAGGGCGCGGTGATCAGCGGCGGCTGGGCGCCCGGTCCGCTCGCCCGGGATTTCAGCAGCCCCACCGCCGGGACGAACCCGTTGGTTGCCCCGAGCACCGCCCCCAGCAGGGCGATCAGCGCGCACTGCAGCCCTGCCATGGTCCGCCGGATCCGGGGCGGCGCGCCGACGGCGGCGAGCGTCGCCTGGTCCTGCCGGGAGTCGGCGGCCGCGAGCCCGGTGGCGATCCCGGCCGCGCCGAGCACCACCAGCCCGGCGAAGCCGCTGAGCGCCAGGGTGAGAGCGTCGCTCTTCGGCTGGTAGCCGCGTTCGACATCCAGCCGGGCGAAGCGGTCCAGCCGGATCGCGGCGGCCTCGGCGCGCTGCTGCGCCTTGCGGTCGGGCGGGGTGGCCGGCCGCCAGACCGCGCCGGTCGGCCGGGCCGAGAGCCCGAGCCTGGCGAGCGCGGTGGTGGGCAGCAGCCCCTGGGCGAAGCGGGCGGCGTCCGGGTCGTCGACCACCACGGCGTCCACCGGGACCTCCTGGAGGTCGGGCTTGGGGATCTGTCCCGGCTGCACCGGGCCGCCGCCCCCGCGCAGCAGCATCACGGCCTTGCCGTCGGCGCCGACCAGCGACCGGTCGAAGACCAGCAGCTTCCCGGCCGCCAGCGCCTGTTCGGCCGCCTGGTCCCGGACGTCGAACAGGTTGTGCAGCAGGGCGGCGTCCCCGGTGGCGATGTGCGGCGGCTCGGCGAGCCTGCGCCGGTCCACCGGGCCCTTGAGCTGGATGTCGCTGGCGCAGTTGTCGCAGAACTTGTAGATCAGCTGGCCGAGTTCGGCGCGCGGGCCGAGTCCGGTGAGCTGCGTCTCCAACTCGGCGCGCAGCTGTTCGGCCGGCGCCCCGTCCCGGTAGCTGGCCAACTGGACGGCTCCGTACGGGGCCTGCGGCCGGTAGTCGCGGCGGTGCTCGGCGTCGGTGCTGGTGCTGTACACCCCGATGGCGACCGCCCCGGCGACCGCCGCCATCACCGCGGCGACGGCCGGCGCGGTGCGCGTGCGGTGCCGGGCGGAGTCCCGAAGCGCGAGCCGGGGGCCGAGCGGCAGCCGCCTGGCGGCCCGGCCGACCACGGCGACCAGCACCGGGGTGCAGGCGAGCAGGCCGAGTTCGGCGGTGACGGAGCCGCCGAGCACGGTGAGCGTGCGGGCGTCGTAGGTGCTTACCACGGGCAGGCCGCGCTGCACCGCGCCCGCGCCGTACATCGCGATCGCGCCGCCGCCGAGGATCAGCGCCACGCCGAGCAGGGTGACCGCCCGGCTGGGCGGCCGGACGGTGTCGCGCCCGGTGAGCCCGGCGGTGACGCTGCGGCGGGCGGTCTGCCAGGCGGGCAGCGCGGCCGCGAGCAGCGCGGTGAGCAGCCCGATCCCGGCGATCGCGAGCAGGTCCAGCGGGGGCAGCGCGAGGTGTCCGAAGCGCGCGCCGCCGACCCGTTCGATGAGCGGCCGCAGCCCGGCGACCAGCCCGGTGCCGAGCGCGACGCCGAGCGCGGCCCCGGCCACGCCGAGGACCAGTCCGCCGCCGAGCACCACCGCGCCGACGTGGGCCCGGCTGCCGCCGGCCGCGCCGAGCAGGGCGAGCTGGCGGCGCGAGCGGCGGGCGCCGACCGCGAAGGCGGGCCCGGCGAGCAGCGCGACCTCCAGCAGCGCCATCCCGGTGACGGTGGCGACCACGACCTTGGTGCTGTTGCCCGCGGCCGGGTCGCTGTCGTGGGCGGAGTCGCGGTAGTAGGCGACGGCCCCGTACGGCGGCGGGTCGAGCGCGACCGAGCGCGCGGTCAGGGTGTAGCCGTACGCGTTGAACTGCTGCACGGCGGCCCAGTCGAGGCTGATTCCGCTCGGCAGGTGGACCAGCCAGGCGTTGCGGGCGTCCGGGGCGTGCTCGGCGGCGGGGCGGCGGGGCTCCGCCGCGGCGGCCAGCGGGTCGAGCAACTCGCCTGGCCGGGCCACGAGTTCGACCCGGCCGAGCTCGTCCGGGTGCTCCACCACGGCGGTGACGGTGAAGGTGGTCCGTTCCAGTCCCTGGACGGTGGTGGTGCCGCCGAGCGAGAGCCCGGCGTGGTCCAGGAAGGCCCGGGTGGCGGCCAGTTCGTGCGGGGCACTCGGGGCGCGACCCTCGACGACGTTCAGCCGGCCGTGCCAGACCGGGTCGGCGAGGTCGGCCTCGGCGGTGAGGGTGCGGACCAGGCCTTCGGGTGAGGTCGCGCCGGTCTCCGGTCCGGGTCGGGCCGGGGTGAGCACGCTGCCGGGCGGCAGTAGTGAGCTGACCAGGGCCGCCGGGTCGGTGCTCGCGGCCCGCTGCTGCTCGGCGGTGGGCTGCCGGCCGGGCTTGGGCTCGACCGCGAACGCGCCGTCCTCGGCGATCGGGGCCTGTTCGACGGTCCGGCCGGGGTTGAGCCCGGTGACCAGGGCGTCCGCCCCGCCGAGTACCCGCTCGACCCGTTCGTCCGGGGTGAGCTGCCCGCTGCGGTGGACCACGTCGGCGCCGGTGACCCCGAGGACGGGCAGCGCGACCATGGCCAGGATGAGGGCGCTGCGCCCCTTGGCCCGCAGCGCGTCGCGCCGGGCGATGCGCAGCGCGACCTTCGCTGCTCCGATCCTCAACGCGTCACCTGGCCGAGCGAGTTGGCGCGGTGCACGGCCGCCGGGCAGCGGCCGGAGCGGCGTCCGGCGGTCTCCGAGGCGACGGCGCCGTCGCGCAGGTGGACCACCCGGTCCGCCCAGGCGGCGTGCGAGGCCTCGTGGGTGACCATCATGGCGGCCGCCCCGGCGTCGCAGCGGGCGCGCAGGAGGGCGAGGACGGCACCGCCGGTGGCCGAGTCGAGCGCGCCGGTCGGCTCGTCGGCGAGGACGAGCCGGCGTTCGCCGATCAGCGCCCGGGCGATGGCGACGCGTTGCTGCTGGCCGCCGGACATGTCGTCGGGGAAGCGGTCGGCGAGTTCCCCGATGCCCAGCTCCTCCAGCGCGGCCAGCGCCTCCCGGCGGGCGGTGCGGCCCGGGGCGCCGTCGAGTTCGCGCGGCAGGGCGATGTTCTCGGCGGCGGTGAGCGCCGGGATCAGGTTGTAGTCCTGGAAGACGTAGCCGACGGAGCGCCGCCGCAGGTCGGCGAGCCTGCCCCGGCTGAGGCCGCCGAGCGCGACGCCCTCGACCAGTACCTCGCCCTCGCTGGGCAGGTCCAGCCCGCCGGCCAGGGTCAGCAGGGTCGACTTCCCGGAGCCGGACGGCCCCATCACGGCGACGAACTCGCCGGCGTGCACGGTCAGGTCGATCCCGCGCAGGGCGTGCACCTGTGCGGCGCCACGCCCGTGCACCCGGGAGACCCCGGCCAGTCGCAGGACGGGCTCGGACCAGGTCGGACCGGTGTGGGACAACACTTCCCCCTCGTGAGCTGTTCAGCTGTATATGTCGGTGAACTATATATGCCGAACGCGCGAGAGTGGGGCGGTCGGGCTTGGTCAAGGTTCTACAAAGGTGTCGAAGATCGGCCGAAAAGGTGAGAGGGACCCGCCGGGCGGGTCTATGCTTTGGGAGGTTTGAAAAGGCACCTCGTTCGGTGAGGCGTCTTCACGGACACAGGCCACTGACCCGACGACGTCGAGAGACGCCCAGGTTCAGGACAGGTCTTCCCGACTTAAGGGTTGACCCCAAGTGGCTTCCGGCCGGACAGGCTGGACACGCCGTGGAGTGCCAAAGCTCTGACGAGTTGGGGTGTACCGGTCCATCTCGACCGGTGTGCTCCTTGCCGTGTCGTGATGCGGCGCACAGACGGTGCGCCCCCGGCCGGGAGGAGGCGAGAGACATGGGCTGCCCTAGTCCGGGCCACAGTCGCCCCTGCCCCCGCATGCTCTCGAACACGTCCGGCACGCGGTAGCAACCTTCCCTGCGCGTTCACCCGGCGCTTCGCTCGGGGCTCGGTCGTGCCTCCATGGCACTCAACCACGCCTCGACGCAAAGAGCCTGACGCATCGTCATGTCCGTACGGCCGCCGCCGCTCAGCGCCGCCGTGCGGAGGCGATGGCGTGCGCCCGCAGGGGGGATCGCTGCTGCGTGCCCCCTGACGCCCCCTCAAGGTAGGGGGCAGGGAGGCCCCGCCATGACCAACGTGATGCTGGACCCGAAGGTTTCCACGGTCCCCGTCGCTACCGCCGCCACCCGCTCCGCCGTCCTGGACGACGCCCACGTGGGCGACATCAAGGGCGCGCTCGGCACCATCCGACTCGACGACACCACCCCCCGCCACGGCCTCTCCGCCCGGCTCAAGACCCTGCTGGCGATCATCGGCCCCGGTCTGATCGTGATGGTCGGCGACAACGACGCGGGTGCCTTCTCCACCTACGGCCAGGCCGGGCAGAACTACGGCACCCAGCTGCTGTGGACGCTGCTGATGCTGGTCCCGGTGCTGTACGTGAACCAGGAGATGGTGCTGCGCCTGGGCGCGGTCACCGGGGTCGGCCACGCACGTCTCATCCTGGAGCGCTTCGGCAGGTTCTGGGGCGCGTTCAGCGTCATCGACCTCTTCCTGCTGAACGCGCTGACCCTGGTCACCGAGTTCATCGGCGTCACGCTGGCCGCCGGGTACCTGGGCCTGCCGAAGGCGGCCTCGGTGGTGCTGGCGGCGGCGATCATCATCGCCTCGGCCTTCACCGGCTCCTTCCAGCGCTTCGAGCGCGTCGCCGTCACCCTGTGCGCCGGCTCGCTGCTGCTGGTGCCGATCTACTTCATGGTCCACCCCGGGACCTCGCAGATGGCCCACGACTTCGTGACGCCCACCCTGCCCGGCGGGTCCGGCCAGCTCGCGGCCGTCATGATGGTCATCATCTCGATCGTCGGCACCACCGTCGCCCCCTGGCAGCTGTTCTTCCAGCAGTCGTACGTCATCGACAAGCGGATCACCCCGCGTTTCATGACGTACGAGAAGGCCGACCTGTGGATCGGGATCGTCGTGGTCATCGTCGGCGCGGCCGCGCTGATCGGACTCACGGCGGCGGCCTTCGCGGGCACCGACGGTTTCGGCCGGTTCTCCGACGCGGCCGCCGTGGCCAAGGGCATCGAGGACAAGGCCGGCCGCCTGGCGGGCGTGCTGTTCGCCATCGCGCTGCTGGACGCCTCGATCATCGGCGCCTTCGCGGTGTCGCTGTCCACCGCCTACGCCATCGGCGACGTGTTCGGCATCAGGCACTCGCTGCACCGCGGGGTCAAGGGCGCCAAGGGCTTCTACGCGGTGTACGCCGGCCTGGTGGCGGTCGCCGCCGCGATCACCCTGCTGTCCACCGACTACACCCAGGGCCTGATCACCCAGTTCGTCCAGGTGCTGGCCGGGGTGCTGCTGCCCTCCGCCACCGTCTTCCTGCTGCTGCTCTGCAACGACAAGGCCGTGCTGGGCCCGTGGGTCAACGGGCCCAGGACCAACGCCTTCACCTCGGCGGTGGTCGGTGTCCTGGTGATGCTGTCCATGATCCTCACCGCGGCGGTGGTCTGGCCGGACATCAGCTCGGACGCGATCCTGTGGATCATGGCCGGCTGCGGCGTGACGGGCGTGCTGGTCGCCGGGTACTTCTTCACCTTCGGCCGCCGGGGCACCAAGGAGGACCTTCACCCAGCCTCCGGCCAGGGGTGCCCCCATGACCGCACCGGCCGCGAGAACTGGCGGATGCCCCCGCTGGAGACCCTCGGCAAGCCGGTGATGTCCACCGCCCGCAAGGTCGGCATGGGCGCCCTGCGGGCCTACCTGCTGATCGCGATGGTCATGGTGATCATCAAGATCGTCCAGACCGCGCTCGGCCACTGAGTCGCCGATCACAGCCCCCGCGGACGGGTGGTGGGCAGCCGCTCGCCACCCGTCCGCCCCCTTTCCCCGTGTTCCCCGCGTTCTCTCCGAAGGAGGTGCCGTCGTGCACACCCTGACCACCGTCGAGTTCCTGGTCCGGCTCGCCACCGGCGTCGCCTGCGGCGCGCTGATCGGCGTCGAGCGCCAGTGGCGGGCCCGGATGGCCGGCCTGCGCACCAACGCCCTGGTCGCCGCCGGCGCCACCCTGTTCGTGCTCTACAGCGAGGCGGTCGGCGACACCGGCAGCCCGACCCGGGTCGCCTCGTACGTCGTCTCCGGCATCGGCTTCCTCGGCGGTGGCGTCATCCTGCGCGACGGCGCCGGTGTGCGCGGCCTCAACACCGCCGCCACGCTGTGGTGTTCGGCCGCCGTCGGGGTACTGGCCGCCTCCGGCAAGCTGGAGCTCGCCGTCCTCGGCACCCTCGCCGTGCTCGCCGTCCACCTGGTGCTGCGCCCGGCCGGCCGACTGCTCGACCGGGCCCCGCAGTCCGGCAGCGACCCGGACTCCACCTGCCGGGCCGTCGTCCACCTGGAGTGCGACCGCAAGGCCGAGACCCACATCCGCGCCCTGCTGCTCCAGGCCCTGGCCGCCTCCGGCCTCGCCCCCACCGGCCTGCGCGCCCGCCGCTCCGACGAGGGAGACACCACCAACCTGCGGGCCACCGTGGCGATCACCGGGCAGGTGACCCCGGCCCTGGAGCAGGTCGTCACCCGGCTGTCGTTGGAGCCCGGCGTACGGGACCTGCACTGGCGCCTGGACGAGGACTCGGAGGAGCCCGGCAGCCCGGCGCTGGCCTGAGGGAGTAGAACGGAAGGACCGTCACTCATGCCGCCGGGAGGCCCGATGCTGAAACCCGACCCCGAGCACGGGCCGCTGGTGCCGATGCTGCTGGTGCTGACCGTGGTCACCGGGGTGGTGGACGCGGTCAGCTACCTCGAACTCGGGCACGTCTTCGTCGCCAACATGACCGGCAACGTGGTCTTCCTCGGCTTCGCCCTGGCCGGCGCGGCGAACCTCTCCGCCACCGCCTCACTGGCCGCCCTCGCCGCCTTCCTGCTCGGTGCCCTGGCCGGCGGCCATCTCTCCCGGCACCTGCCCGGGCACCGCGGCCACCTGCTGACCGCCGCCGTCGTCGCCCAGGCGGTGCTCGTAGCCGTGAGCACCGTCCTGGCGGCCGTGATCGGCCACGGCTCCGAACCCGCCCGCTACACCCTGATCGGTCTGCTCGCCTTCGCGATGGGCGGCCAGAACGCGGTGGTCCGCTCCCTCAAGGTCCCCGACCTCACCACCACCGTGCTCACCATGACCATCACCGCTCTCGCCGCCGACCGCACCGGCCTGCGCCGTCTCGCCTCCGTCGTCTGGATGTTCGCCGGCGCCCTGGCCGGCGCCCTCCTGGTCCTCCACACCGACGTCCCCACCGCCCTGGCCCTGGCGCTCGTGCTGCTGGTCGCGGTCGCCGCCCTCACCCACCACGCCGCCGAAGCCACCCCGGCGCCGGCCTGGACGGAGCGCCTCTGACCCGGAACGCCCCTGTGCCCGCTCGTCGTCCGGGCGGATGCCAGGGGTGTTGCTCGCCTGGGTCACTCCTCCCGGCGGTGCCCCGCGCGGCCGCTCCAGAGCGGCTCCAGGCGGGCCCAGCTCGTGGTCCAGACGGCTTCGGCACGGCGGTCGAGGACGCGCAGGCGCAGCCGGAGGGCCAGGGTGAGCAGCGCGAGCACGCCGAGCAGGGCGCCGGCTCCGGTGCAGGCCGCGGAGACCGCGAGGGCGGCGCGGTCGGCCGGGGGATTGGTGGCGTTGCCCGCGGGGTCGACCCAGATCGGGACGACGGTGCCGGCGACGGCCGTGCGCGGGGCCTCGACGGTGCCGGTGTGCGCGGTGCCCATGGGGTAGTTCCAGGCGGCCTCGACGCCGATCCGGTTGCTGTAGCCGCCCGCGAACCGGCTGCCGGTGACCGCGCCGTGGTCGGGGAGGACGGCGACCACGGCGTCCACCTGGTGCAGCCGCACCCGGTCGGCCGCCGCCTGCGGCGCCGTCGAGCGGTACAGGAGCAGGGAGCCGATCACGGAGACGGCGACGGCCAGCAGCCCGCCGACGAGTGCGAGCAGCCAGGCCCGGGCGCGGGCGCGGTCGAGCGGGCGGGCCAGGGGTTCGTGCCGAGCGCCGAAGGCCCGCCGCAGCTGACGGCCGGTTCGCCGCGGGAGCGACGCGGGCCGGGCGGGGCGGGGTGTGCTGGCCACGGTGAGTACTCCTCAGGGACGCGGGCACGTACGGGGTTTCATCACCCAATCTCCACCCGACGGCCCCTTATGCACAAGAGTGGTGCGCGCTCGTAGTACCGCCGACCCCACTACCAGGGACGTTCGGCCCTCGGCAGGCGCCGCCCGTCCGGGCAGGCTGGAGTCCGGCCCGCGCTCCCCGTGCCTGAGCGCGGCGCCGGCCCGGTCGGACCGTGGGGGTTCCGGCCCGTGGTGCGGAGCAGGGGGCGGTCGTGGGGCCGCCTCCTGTCCGCTCTTGTCGGTCAGTTGACGTTTCGCCAGGTCATGGCCGTATTCCTCGCAGCTATACACTCGGTGTATATCCCTGGTGTATGGTCTCGCCCATGAGTGTTCCCTTGACCCTCCTCGGGCTGCTGGAGCGCGAGCCGAGCCACGGCTACGACCTCAAGCGCGACTACGACTCCCTCTTCGGCCGCGGCAAGCCCCTTCCGTACGGCCAGGTCTACGCGACCCTCGGCCGACTGGCCCGCGACGGAAAGGTGGTGGCCGGCGAGGCCGAGCCCGGCGACGGGCCCGAGCGCAAGCGCTACGTCATCACCGACGCCGGGGTGACCGAGTTCGAGACCTGGCTCCAGGAGCCGATCACACCCGAACCCAACCTGCAGTCCGTGCTGTTCACCAAGGTCGTGCTGGCCCTGATGCTCGGCCGCGACGCCGAGCAGTACCTGGACACCCAGCGCGCCGCCCACCTGCGCCGGATGCGCGAGCTCACCGAACTGCGGCGCACCGGAGCCCTGGTGGACGCCCTGCTCGCCGACCACGGCCTGTTCCACCTGGAGGCCGACCTGCGCTGGATCGACCTCACCGTCGCCCGCCTCGACGCCCTCGCCGCGGAGGTGCGCGGATGACCACTGTCATCGAAGCCCGCGACATCGCCCTCGCCTTCGGCGAGACGCCCGCGCTGCGCGGGGCGAGCCTGGCCGTCCAGGCCGGCGAGGTGCTGGCCATCATGGGCCCCAGCGGCTCGGGGAAGTCGACGCTACTGCACTGCCTGGCCGGCATCCTGGTGCCCGACGCGGGCGAGGTGCTGTTCAACGGGCAGCGCCTGGACCGCATGTCGGAGGCTCGGCGCAGCGCCCTGCGCCGGGACACGTTCGGCTTCGTCTTCCAGTTCGGCCAGCTGGTGCCGGAGTTGACCGCCGAGGAGAACGTGGCCCTGCCGCTGCTGCTGAACGGCGTCCGCCGGGGCGCGGCCCTGGCCCAGGCCCGTCCCTGGTTCGCCCGGCTCGGCCTGGACGGCATGGAGACGCGCCGCTCCGGCGAGCTGTCGGGTGGTCAGGCACAACGGGTCGCCCTGGCCCGCGGCCTGGTGGCCCGTCCGCAGGTGCTGTTCGCCGACGAGCCGACCGGCGCGCTGGATTCGCTGACCGGCGAGCAGGTGATGGAGCTGATGGTCGCCGCGGCCCGGGAACAGGGCACCACCGTCATCCTGGTCACCCACGAGCCCCGGGTCGCCGCCTACGCCGACCGCGAGGCGATCGTCCGCGACGGCCAGGCCCGTACCCTCTCCGCCGGATCGGTGGCCCCGTGATCCCCTTCTCGCTCCGGCTGGCCGTCAGCGGCGGCCGGGAGGCGGTGGCCCGGCTGCTGATGATCGCGGCGGCGGTCGCGATCGGCGTCGGGCTGCTGCTGTCCACCCTCTCCAGCGTCAACGCGATCGACCGCGCCAACGAGCGGCAGATCTGGATGAACACCGGCGTCAAGGACGCGACCGCGGCCGCCCCCGTGGACCCGCTCTGGTGGAGCGCCCGGATGGACTACTACCGCGGGAAGACCGTCTTCCGGGCCGACCTCGCCCCGACCGGGCCCAGCTCGCCGCTGGTGCCCGGCCTGAGCCGGCTGCCCGCGCCCGGCGAGTACTACGCCTCGCCCGCGCTGGAGAAGCTGCTGCGCGACACCCCGGCCGTCGAACTCGGCGACCGCTTCCCGGGCCGGCTGGTCGGCACCCTCGGCGATGACGCGCTGCCCTCCCCGGACACCCTCGCGGTGGTGATCGGCCGCACCGCGGACGAGGTCAAGGTGCGGCCGAGGGCCCGCACCGTCACCAGCATCGCCACCGCGCTGCCCACCGACTGCGAGTACGACTGCTACGGCGCGGGCGTGCACGGGGACCGGATGCTCCTGGTGCTCACCGTGGTGGCCGGGGCACTGATCTTCCCGGTGCTGATCTTCATCGGCACCGCGACCCGGCTGTCCGCCGCCACCCGCGAGCAGCGCTACGCCGCGATGCGCCTGGTGGGCGCGACGCCCGGCCAGGTGTCGGTGATGTCGGCGGTGGAGTCCACCGTGGCCGCGGTGATCGGCACGGCCCTCGGCTTCGGCCTGTACCTCGCGCTGAAGCCGCTGGTGGCCGACGTGCCGTTCACCGGCGACCGCTTCTTCGCCTCCGACCTGAGCCTGACCCTTCCGCAGGTGGCCGGGGTGGTGCTGGGCGTACCGGTGGCGGCCGCGCTCGCCGCCCGGTTCGCGCTGCGCCGGGTCACCATCTCGCCGCTCGGGGTCTCCCGCCGGGTCACCCCGAAGCCGCCGAGCGCCTGGCGGGTGACGCCGCTGGTGGCGGGCCTGGCCGAGCTCGGCTACTTCGTCGGCAGCAAGCCGGCGACCACCAACGGGCAGTCCCTGGCGTACCTGACCGGCTTCGTGCTGGTGATGCTGGGCCTGGTGGTCGCCGGGCCGTGGCTCACCATGGCGACCGCCCAGGCGGTGGCCCGGCGGACCAGCCGGCCGGCCTCGCTGATCGCGATGCGCCGCCTGTCGGACGACCCGCGGGCGGGCTTCCGCTCGGTCGCCGGACTGGTGCTGGCACTGTTCGTCACCACCGGAACCCTCGCCATCATGAGCACCATCAACGCCAACCAGGGGATGCTGAACGGCGCCCCCGAGGTGCGCAAGGCGATCGTGGCCACCCCGTTCGGCAACAAGCCGGACGCGGCCGCACTGCCTTCGGTGCCCGACCGCGTGCTGGCGCAGGCCCGAGCCGTCCCCGGGTTCCGGGGGATCGCCCTGGTGCACGACAACCCGGCCGGGATCGGCGCGTACCAGCTGGGCGAGCGACGGATGGTGCCCAGCCTGGTGAGCTGCGCGGAACTCGCGCAGGTCCCCGTGGTCGGCCACTGCGCGCCCGGCGCCGCCGTCGCGGCGGTCGATCCCTACCAGCTGCTCGACCTGACGGACGGCTCAGGGCACGAGTGGCCCGCAGTACAGATCTCGGCGGAGGCAGTGGCCGAGCTCCCGGTCCGGATGCTCTACGCGACCACCGACGGTTCCGAGGCGGCCAAGGAGCAGCTGCGGACCCTGTTCATGAAGGAGTTCCCGACCTACGAGCCGCGGCTGGCCGAGGACTGGTCCTCCGAAGGGCAGAGGAAGCTCCAGGGCTGGCGGCAGCTGGCGAACGTGGTGCTGCTGACCACCCTGCCGATCGCCGGGTGCAGCCTCGCGGTGAGCGTGGTGGCCGGACTGTCCGACCGCCGACGGCCGTTCGCGATGCTGCGGCTGACCGGAGCGCCGCTGCGGCTGCTGCGCGGGGTGGTCGGACTGGAGAGCGCGCTGCCGCTGCTGGTGGTGTCGGCGCTCGCGATCGGGACGGGCTTCACCGCGGCGGCGATGTTCCTCAAGGCGCAGATGGACTACAGCCTGGTGTCTCCGGGCCTGGCGTACTACGGATTGACCGGCTTCGGGCTGCTCGCCTCGCTCGGGATCATCGGCTCGACGCTGCCGCTGCTCAAGCGGATCACCGGGCCGGAGGCGGCCCGCAACGGCTGATCGCCGCACGGGAGTCGGCCACCCCACCGCCTGACGACGGCAGGCGGTGGGGTGGCCGCGCGTCAGCGCCGGGCGACGGTGTAGCCGCGCGTCCCGTCCCGGCGGACGTCGTCCAGTCCGGGCAGCCAGCTGCCGAGCACCAGCGCCGACGGGTAGAACATCGGCTCCGGCAGCTCGTCCACCGCGAAGCGCTCCCAACCGGCGCAGGCGTGCGGCTCGGTGACCACCGCCTCGGCCAGGCTCGGCGGCGCCAGCACGGCGGCGGTCAGCCGGGGCCGGCCGAGCTCGTGGTCCAGGTGCACGGCGAGCACCCGCATCGCGGCCGCCGGCAGCACGATGCCGGTCTCCTCGGCGAGTTCGCGGGCCGCGGTCTGCTCGAAGGACTCGCCGAGGTCGACCTTGCCGCCGGGCAGGCTCCAGGTGGGCGGTTCGCCGGCCGTGGTGCGGCGGCCGATCAGCACCCGGCCGTCCCCGGTGGGCACGATGATCCCGGCGCCGAGCAGCGGTGCGGTCGGTGCTGTGCTCATCTCGCCATCTCCTTCAGCTGGTTACCAGTTGGCGCGCTCGTAGTCCTTGAGGAAGCAGCCGTACAGGTCCTCGCCCGCCTCGCCGCGCACGATCGGGTCGTACACCCGGGCCGCGCCGTCGACGAGGTCCAGCGGGGCGTGGAAGCCCTCGTCGGCGAGGCGCATCTTGTCCGGGTGCGGCCGCTCGTCGGTGATCCAGCCGGTGTCGACGGCGGTCATCAGGATGCCGTCGGTCTGGAACATCTCGTCCGCGCTGGTGCGGGTGAGCATGTTGAGCGCGGCCTTGGCCATGTTGGTGTGGGGGTGGCCGGCGCCCTTGTAGCCGCGCTGGAACACGCCCTCCATCGCGGAGACGTTGACCACGTACTTGCGGCGGGACGCGGAGGCGGCCATCGCCGGGCGCAGCCGGCTGATCAGGATGAACGGCGCGGTGGAGTTGCAGAGTTGGACCTCCAGCAGCTCGACCGGGCCGACCTCGCTGACGGTCTGCACCCAGCTGTTGGTGGGCGCGAGGTCGGGCACCAGGCCGCCGGCGTCGATCGCCGTTCCGGCCTCGATCCGGGCGGGCGTGGCGGAGCCGGTGACCAGCGCGAGCGAGGTGACGTCCTCGGCGGCCATCCGACGGTCGTCGCCGCTCGCCTGGTGGGGGAGCGCGGGCAGGTCGACACTGCCGCTGTTGAAACGGCCGATGGTGGTGGCCTGCGGCAGCTCACCGGCCGGCAGCGGGGCGGACTCGGCGTTGACCAGCTCGCGGTAGGACTCCGGCGGTCGACGGACGGTCTGCGCGGCGTTGTTGATCAGGATGTCCAGCGGGCCGTCGGCGGCGACCTCGTCGGCCAGCGCCATCACCTGGGCCGGGTCGCGCAGGTCGATGCCGATGATCTTGAGGCGGTGGATCCACTCGGCGCTGTCCGGCATCGCCGTGAAGCGGCGGATCGCGTCGTTGGGGAAGCGGGTGGTGATGGTGGTGTGGGCGCCGTCGCGCAGCAGCATCAGCGCGATGTACATCCCGATCTTGGCCCGGCCGCCGGTCAGCAGCGCGCGCTTGCCGGTGAGGTCGGCCCGGGCGTCCCGGCGGGACCGGTTCACGGCCGCGCACCGCTGGCACAGGTTGTGGTAGAACGCGTCGACCTCGACGTACCGGCCCTTGCAGATGTAGCAGGAGCGCGGCCGCTCCAGGATGCCGGCGATCTCGGTGGTGGTGACGGTGGTCAGGCCGAAGGCGCCGGCCGTCTCGTCGTCGATCCGGGTGGGCGCGCCGGTCGCGGTCCGGGCGGTGACCTTGCGGTCGTTGGCGGTCTTGCGGGCCCGGGTCTCCTGGCGGCGGCGCTGCTTGAGGGTCCGGAATATGCCGCCGACGGCCTGGCGGACGGTGATCGCGTCAGGGTGGTCGACGTGCAGCTCGTCCAGTTCGGCGAGCACCTCCAGGCAGAGCCTCAGCCGCTCGGGGTCGAGGCCGGGACCGTAGTCGATCTCCTCCTCGGTGCCCTCGCCCTGGACCTGACCGACGCCGTGTTGTTCGACGTCCTTCTGCTCGATGCTCACGCCCGCTGCCGCTTTCCCACTCGCCTCGCCGTTACCGCGTGAATGCTACGGGAGCGGTCCGCGCCGGGGCGAAAAGCCGACGTGGGGGCGGGCGCTTGGAGGATCGTCCATGTCTACGCGCGGAGCATTGATCACGGTTTGTGTACAGCACCAGCAATGTTCCCCGAACTGGCATTTGCCCCCACCCTGCCGGAGAATCGAACGCTGGGTGCCGGGCGCCCGAGTGCGCCCCGGCGGCATCGCCGCAACCGCACCCGAGGTGTAATTTCTCCCAGCCAGAGAGCCCATTCCATGCGTTTCCTGAACGACCTCAAGCCCTCGTACGACCTGACGTACGACGACGTCTTCATGGTCCCCAGCCGTTCCGCCGTGGGCTCCCGGCAGGGCGTCGACCTCTCCTCGAACGACGGTACCGGCACCACCATCCCGCTGGTCGTCGCCAACATGACCGCCATCGCCGGCCGCCGGATGGCCGAGACCGTCGCCCGCCGCGGCGGGCTGGTCGCCATCCCGCAGGACATCCCCACCGAGGTGATCGCCGAGGTCGTCTCCTGGGTCAAGCAGCGTCACCTGGTGGTCGACACCCCGATCACCCTCACCCCCGGTGCCACCGTCGCCGAGGCGCTCTCGCTGCTGCCCAAGCGCGCGCACGGCGCCCTCGTGGTGGTCGAGGACGGCAAGCCGGTCGGTGTGGTCACCGAGTCCGACTGCCAGGGCGTGGACCGCTTCACCAGCCTGGCCGACATCATGTCCCGCGATCTGCTGCTGCTGGACGAGGGCATCGACCCGCGCGCCGCCTTCGACAAGCTCTCCGAGGCGCACCGCAAGCTCGCCCCGGTGGTCGACGCCGAGGGCCGCCTGGTCGGCATCCTCACCCGCAAGGGCGCGCTGCGCGCCACCCTGTACACCCCGGCCGTGGACGCCGACGGCAAGCTGCGGATCGCCGCCACCGTAGGCATCAACGGCGACGTCGCGGGCAAGGCCGAGGCGCTGATCGACGCCGGGGCCGACGTCCTGGTGGTCGACACCGCGCACGGCCACCAGGAGAGCATGATCAACGCGCTGCGCGCGGTGCGCGGCCTGGACCCGCGGATCCCGATCGTGGCCGGCAACGTGGTCTCCGCCGCCGGTGTCCGCGACCTGGTCGAGGCCGGCGCCGACATCCTCAAGGTCGGCGTCGGACCGGGCGCCATGTGCACCACCCGGATGATGACCGGCGTGGGCCGCCCGCAGTTCTCCGCCGTTCTGGAGTGCGCCGCCGAGGCCCGCCGGCTCGGCAAGCACGTCTGGGCCGACGGCGGCGTGCGCCACCCGCGCGACGTCGCCATGGCGCTGGCCGCCGGTGCCTCCAACGTGATGATCGGCTCCTGGTTCGCCGGGACCTACGAGTCCCCGGGCGATCTGCAGACCGCGGCCGACGGCCGCCAGTACAAGGAGAGCTTCGGCATGGCCTCGGCCCGCGCCGTGAGCAACCGCACCGCCCAGGACTCCACCTACGACCGGGCCCGCAAGGCGTTGTTCGAGGAGGGCATCTCGCACTCCCGGATGTTCCTCGACCCGGCCCGCCCGGGCGTGGAGGACCTGATCGACTCGATCGTGGCCGGCGTGCGCAGCTCCTGCACCTACGCGGGCGCCAACACCCTGGAGGAGTTCCACGAGAAGGCGATCGTGGGCGTCCAGAGCGCGGCCGGCTACGCCGAGGGCAAGCCGCTGCACTCCAGCTGGGCCTGATCGCCCGCGTCCGTCCCGCCGTCCGGCCGGTTCCTCGCCTCGGGGAGCCGGCCGGCGGCCGTTGACGGTCCGTGGTGCAGCCTCTCGTGGTGCGGGCCGAGGGGGAGCAGCAGCGCGTGGCCGAGCAGCCCGACCGAGCCGTCCAGCGTGGCGATGAAGGCGTGCGCGGTACACGGCACCCGGCGCAGCTCCCACAGCGTCCGGACGGCCGACCAGGCCGCCTCGCGCGCGGCGTCCACCGACCAGGCGCCGAGCAGGTGGGCGAGCGGCTCGACCCGCGCCGGCAGGTCGGGCTCGGGCAGTAGCCGCTCCCGGACGGCGGCCTCCACCTCCGCCAGCACGCCGTTGACCCGGTGGTAGTCGTCCTCGACGTCGTCCGGCTCGCAGCCCAGCCGGTGGCAGGTGTCGACGACGGCCAGCGGCAGGTCGTGCTGGATGTGGGCGTTCATCCCGGCCAGCGCGAACTGCAGCGGGTGCACACCCGGATGGGCGCGCAGCGCGAACAGCGGCCGCCAGCAGGCGGGCGGCTCCCGCCCGGCCGCGTCGGCGGCCACGGCCAGCAGGTACCGCCGGGCGAACACCACGTCCAGCTCGGCCACCGCCGCCGGATCGGCGAAGTACGGACCGCCGAGCCGTTCCCGGACGGCCTCCGTGACGGTGAGGTAGGCGCGGTTGAACACCGCCACCCCATCGTCCGGCGGCAGGCCCGCCCCGATCCCCCTCAGCCGGCCGACCACGCCGTCGACCGTGACCACCGGGCTCTCCACCGTGTCGTCCGCCGCCGCACCGGGCATGGGCCACCCTCCGATGTCGATCGTGCACTGATCGCGTCATCGTGGCAGCGCCGTCGGCGACCCGGTGCGCGCGGCGCGCAGCCGACGCCCGTTCAGCCCAGCTCGTACTCCAGGACGTAGGTGTGCGCGCCGTCCTCGCCGACGGTCAGGTGGAACTCCCCGGTGAGCCCGGCCAGCTCGCCCGAGCCCGTCCCCGGTACGACGCGTATGGTCACCCCGCTCGTGTCCCACGCCGCGTGCTGGAGCACGAACGAACCCTTCCGTCCGTCGAGCTCACCGGTGACGTGTTCCACCGCCACGTACGAGGCCGGGCCGCCCGAGGTGTCCCCGACGGACAGCATCCGCACCTCGCTCGTGCCCGTGATCCCGCCCGTGAACGTCTTGGCGATCCGGATCCGGCCGAAGCTCGCCCCCGCCCGCTCCTCCGTCTCCACCGGTTCGAAGGCGGTCAGCTCGAATGCCCCGCTCGCCTTGTTCCCCATGCCCTGCTCCCCTCGACGATCGTGCCTGCGGCCGTCACCCATCGCCCGCCGACCGTGAGCAGAGCCTTGCACACACCACTGACATCGACGGCACCCACGGTGCGCCGGTCACGGTTCCCAACGGAGCGCGAGCAGCGCCGCGTCGTCCGCCAGCCCGGCGGGGCCGACCCAGCCGTCGACGTCCGCGAGCAGGGCGCCCAGCAGGTCCGCCGGGTTCCCCGCGGGCAGGCCGGGCAGACGTTCCGTCAGCGGGTAGAACCGGCCCTCGGCGTCCCGCGCCTCGGACACGCCGTCCGTGTGCAGGAGCAGCAGGTCGCCGGGCCGCGGCTCGAAGCGGCCCGCCGGGTAGCCGCCGCCGGTCAGCCCGAGCAGGCCCAGCGGCGGCGCCGGGAACGGCGGCTCCAGGTCGCTCACCCTGCCGGCGCGGCGCAGCAGCGGGTCAGGATGGCCGCAGTTCACGATCGTCACCGACCCCCGGTCCGGTGGCACGTCCAACAGCAGGGCGGTGGCGAACCGCCCGTCCTCCGAGCGCGCGGTGAGCGCCGCGTCCAGCCGCTCCGCGAGTCGGGTGAGGTCGGGCTCGGTCCGCGCCGCCTCCCGGAACACGCCCAGCACGTCCGCCGTCGTCTCCACCGCCGGCAGCCCGTGCCCCTGCACGTCGCCGAGCAGGATCCGCACGCCGAAGCGGGTCTCGACGACGGCGTACAAGTCCCCGCCGATCCGTGCCTCGGCCGCCGCCGCGACGTACCGCACGGCCACACGCAGCCGCCCGATCCGCTCCGGCGGCGGGCGCAGCACGGCCCGCTGTGCTGCCTCGGCCACCGTCCGGACCTGGAACAGCTCCCGTTCCCGGGCCGCCACCAGGACGACGTTGGCGGCGCTGGCCAACGTCGCGGCGAGCACCGTGATCAGCGCGGTGACGTGCACCTCGGTCGGCAGATCGGTGTTGGTGGACTCCAGCAGCCCGACTGCGAGGGCGGAGATCGCCCCGGCGATCAGCGGCACCCGGGCCGTCCGGGTGGTCGCTCCGGCCAGCACCGGCGCCACCGCGAGGACGGGGGAGAGCGTCGTGCCGGGGCCGGTCACCAGATCGGCCACGATGGCGCCGACCAGCAGCACGAAGGAGCCGGACAGCAGCAGCCTGGTGCGTCGCGGCAGGTGCAGCGGCGGCACACCGGCGGGGCCGTCGTCGGCGGTCACGCGTCCTCCAGGGCTGAGCGGCTGAGCGGGCCTACCGTCCACTCTGCTCCGCGCCCCCCGCAGGCGGCACCTCGGACGGAGACGGCTGGGCGTACCCGACTAGGCTGGGCCGCGAGATGAGACGAAAGAGCCGCCGCCCGGCCTCCCCCCTCCCGCAGCGCAACGGCGTGGACCCGGTGCACCTGCGGCTGCCGGCCGAGGGTCCCTGGCCGACCGTCCGCGCCCACCTGGTCGAGCGGCTGCCGGCCGTGGCGGCCGAGCGGATCGACGCGGCGTTGCACGGGCGGGAGATCGTCGGCGAGGACGGGCCGGTCGCGCCCGACGCGCCGTTCCGGCCCGGCGCGCACCTGTGGTTCTACCGGGACCTGCCGGACGAGGTCCGCGTCCCGTTCGACCTGGAGGTGCTGCACCGGGACGAGCACCTGGTCGTCGTCGACAAGCCGCACTTCCTGGCCACCACCCCGCGCGGCAGGCACGTCGCCGAGACGGCCCTCTCGCGGCTGCGGCACGCCCTCGACCTGCCCGCGCTCAGCCCCGCCCACCGGCTCGACCGGCTCACCGCCGGCCTGGCCATGTTCGTGGTCAGGCCGGAGGACCGCGGCGCCTACCAGACCCTGTTCCACGACCGGCTGGTCCGCAAGGAGTACCGGGCCGTCGCCCCCTACGACCCGGCGCTGAGCCTGCCGCGCACCATCCGCAGCCACATCGTCAAGGAACGGGGCGTGATCGCGGCCCGCGAGGTCGACGCCCCGCCGAACAGCGAGAGCCGGATCGATCTGCTCGACCACCGCGACGGCCTCGCCCGCTACCGGCTCCGCCCGGTCACCGGACGCACCCACCAGCTGCGCCTGCACATGTGCGGGCTCGGCGTGCCGATCCTGGGTGACCCGGTCTACCCGGTGGTGCTGCCCGAACCGGCCCCGGACGACTTCCGCCGCCCGCTCCAACTCATCGCCTCCGTCGTCGAGTTCACCGACCCACTGTCCGGTCGCGAGTGCCGTTTCGAGAGCCGCCGCACCCTGTCCGCCTGGACCGACCCGGAGGGCTGGGCCCTCGGCGCGTCCTAGGTTCGGCGAACGACGGGCCCCGGCCCGGTGGCCGATC
Source organism: Kitasatospora sp. NPDC018058 (assembly GCF_044327205.1). Taxonomy (NCBI): domain Bacteria; kingdom Bacillati; phylum Actinomycetota; class Actinomycetes; order Kitasatosporales; family Streptomycetaceae; genus Kitasatospora; species Kitasatospora sp. NPDC018058. The sequence continues at coordinate 39,941 of NZ_JBIRFA010000017.1, forward strand.
CGCCGCCCGGCCCCACGGTGCGATCGCGGGGGCATGCCCGCGGCACTGCCCACCGCCCCGCACTCCTCGGGAGTCTCGCGGGCCCCGGGTACCCGCGAGACCGGCTCACCACCGTGATCACAGGCGGTCGAACGCCGAGATCCCCGACAGAGTCAGGCTCGGACGGCGACGCGGTGCCCGTGGCGGTGCCGACCGTGCCGCCGGTGCCGCCGACGCCGCCGACCGGTTCCGGACGCCGACGATCCGGACCGGCCGGCTCCGGACGTCGAGGCTTCAGAGGACGAGGATGAGTCGGCTAAGGCCTCGTCCGACTCGTGGTCGGAGCCTTCCGGTGCTGAGGGCAGCACGTCGATCCGACCCATCTGGCCGTGCGAGGAGTGCACCATGTGGTGGCAGTGATAGAGGTACTGGCCCGGGTAGTCGCCCCAGACCATGGCGATCCGGACGCTCTGGCCCGGGTAGATCGGGACGGTGTCCTTCAGCCCGGCCTCGGACGGGCCGACCGGCTCCCCGTCGCGGTCCAGCACCCGGAACCGCACCAGATGGGTGTGGAAGGAGTGGGGGGCGTGGAAGACCCCGGCCGGCCGGCGGGTGAGGTGGTTGTGGATCGTCCAGATCTCGCTGGTGCCGACGGTGGTCTGCACGTCGGCCCGGTCCGGGTCGTACTTGCGCCCGTTGATCCTGGTGTCCGGGAAGGTCGTCAGCCAGAACTCCCGGTGCACCGTCGCCTCCGGGATCGGCGGCAGGGTGGCCAGGACGTCCGGTATCCGGCTACGGTCCTCGGCCGCCCGGGTGATGTCGAAGCGCAGCACCTCGGACCGCTCGGTCTCCAGCGCGGCCGTGTTCTCCAGCACGATCGATTCGCCGACCGGGTAGCGGGCGAAGTCGACCACGATCTCGGCGCGTTCCGCGCCGGCCAGGGTCAACTCGTCCAACTGCACCGGACCGGCGAGCAGCCCGCCGTCGGAGGCTATCTGGGTGAACGGCTCGCCGTCGGCGAAGCGCAGCGATATGTGGCGGTTGGGCGAGACGTTGAAGAGCCGCAGGCGGTACTTGCGCGCCGCCACCTCGAAGTAGGGCCGCTCCTTGCCGTTGACCAGCATGTGCGGGCACTCGTACGGGTCGGTGTAGACCAGCTTGCCGTCGGTCTCGATCCGGGCGTCCCGGAACAGCAGCGGCACGTCGAACTCGCCGCTCGGCAGCGGCAGGCTGCTCTCGTGCGGGTCGCTGAGCAGGTAGGCGCCGGCCAGGCCGCGGTAGACGTTCTCGGCCTCCAGCCGGTGCGCGTGGTCGTGGTACCAGAGCGAGGCGGCCACCTGTTCGTTGGGGTAGCGGTACTCGCGGGTCTCGCCGGGCGAGACGAGGTCCATCGGCAGGCCGTCGTACTGCGACTGCACATGGCCGCCGTGCAGGTGGACGGAGGTGTGCACGCTCAGGTCGTTGGTCTGCTTGACCACCACCTCCCGGCCCTTGACCGCCCGGATGGTCGGACCGGGGAAGCAGTCGCCGTAGGTCCAGACGGTGGTCCGCAGCCCCTTGACGATCTCCACCTCGCTCTCGGCCATCCGCAGCTCGTACAGGTCCGAGGAGTCCGTCCGCGACACCGGACTCAGTACCGGGGGCACCGGCATGGCGTGGGCGAAGGGGACGACCCGGGCGGCCCGCCCCCCGGTCCCCGACCTGGCCGGAGCGGTCGGCAGCGCGGCTGGCACCTGGGCCAGGCTTGGTGCGATGCCCCATGGGAAGAGGGCCACCGGGCCGCCTATGGTGGCGGCCCTGAGGAGGTCTCGTCGGTTCAGCATCCTCGGTTTCTCCGTCCAGGACTCGGCGGTCGGTACGCCGCCAGGCAGTGGTCGCCGGTCGTGGCTTCCGTCCGCCCCGTCCAGCGGCTGCTGCGCCCACGACGGCGCGCGACCGGGCATTGCGGAGCGTGGCGCCCGTGCGGCGCTCCGTTACCGCCCGTCGGCTCAGTATCGGCGAGCTTCGCGCGCTCCGCATCGCGACCGCACCTGCCGGGAACCAGGGAGCCCCCTCGGGACGGCCGGCGGCCACGTGGTGCGGGGCGCACACCCGGTGCGCTCCCGGCGGCCGGCCGCTCTCGTCGGGCATGGCTGGGGCGTGTCCTCGAACTCCCGCCTGTGGGGCGGACGATGGGAGTTGAAGACACGCCCTGGGGAAGGCCTGCTATCGGCGTCGGTCTACCGGTGTCGGTCAGTCAGACGGTGGCCGGCACGACATTGGTGACGGCGAGCGCGGGGTGGACCGCTCTGGCCAGGTCCACGGCATCGCCCTCGGCCCAGATGTGGGTGAAGAAGAGGCGAGGTTCGTCCGTCAGACCGTGGTTGTGGAGTTCGACCAGGTCGATACCGCCCCGCCGCAGCGCCGCGAGCGCATCCTGGACCTCGGCGGCGACCATGGCGAGGTCGCCGCTGAGCGCGGCCCGTCCCCCGCCGAGCGGCTGGAAGTTGAAGGCCGAGGTCGCGCCCAGACCGGCCGGCAGCACGTGCCCCTCCTCGATGACGGTCTCGCGGCGGACGAAGACACAGGCATGGACGTCCTCGCTGGTCGTGCCCGTGGCACCCAGCGCGGCGTCGATGCCGGCGATGTCCAGATCGAGGGGTCGGGACGGTCGGGGCAGGTGGGGCGGTGGAGTGCCGGTGGAGTTGAGCGCGGTCCGAAGCCCGTGGGCCAGTGCCACGGCGTCATGGCCGTGTGCGCAGACGTGAGTCCACCAGATGTCAGGAGTGTGGGCCGGCAGGTGTTTGTGGATGGCGGTCTGGGCGATCCCCTGAGCATGGAGGGCGTCGGTCAGGGCCGGCAGTTCATCCGCGGTCACCACCAGATCGCCCATCATCAGTGTGCTGCCGTTGTCGTACCGGGCGAAGGAGACGTGTGAGCCCAGCGCGAGCCCGGGGCTGACGACGACGCCGCCACTGACCACGTGCAGGTCGTGTCGCGGGAACGGCGTGTGGTGGTAGGTCCGGCGGATGAGGCCGCCCGGCCGGCCGAGAGCCCGCACGACGTCGACCCAGTCCGCCTCGGCGGTGGGCACCGGCCTTGGCGCCGAGTCGACCGGCTGACCGCTGCCGGGATCACGGGCCACAGCCGGCTGTGCGGCGGTGTCCCCGCCCAGGCCGACCAGCACTGGCGCCAGTCCGGCCGCCGCCAGCAGCGGCCGTCGCGGTACGGCGGGGGGAATACTTTTCCCGGGGATTCCGTCTCCGGTCTTCACAGGCACACCTCCAGAGTCGAAGGCAAGCACAGGAGCCGGTCCCCGCGTCGTCGCCACGGCGGCGCGCGGGCACCGACTCCCGTCCGGATCGACCGATGGGAGTACGCCGGCGACCGCATGAGCGGCCGGATGGGGGAGTGAGGCCACGGGACGGCAGCCGCCCGACAGCGACACCCGGCACCCCGGGCGGCCGAACCCCACGACGGGCTCGACCGACCCGACCCGGAAGGTGGAGCGCTCGAATCCGCGCCGTCAGGAATCAGACGACGCCCAGGTGCCCAGGGACATCTCCGCGGTGATGCCCGGGCCGAACCCGGCAAGCAGCCCCTGGTGGCCGTTGAGAGCCGACTTCTCGTCGAACATCCGGCCCAGGGCGTCGAGCACGACCGCACTGGCGATGTTGCCGTACTCGGTGAGGGTGGCCCGGCTGAAGCGGAACGCCTCGGGCGGCACCTCCAGGAAGTGGCTCAGGTCGTCCAGGATCCGCGGACCGCCGGCGTGGACGATGTAGAAGTCCAGCATGCCCACGTCCCACTGGTGTTGCTCCGCCACCGCGCGCAGGGCCGGGCTGAGGGGCTCCATCGTCCCCGGCACCCGTCTGTCCAGCTGGAAGTGGAATCCGGTGGAGCGGACCGCGTAGGAGATCCACTCCTCGGTGTGCGGGATGAGGTACGAGCCGTTGCGCTCCAACCGGATCCCGGTCCCGCCCTCGCCCCGGACCACGGCGGCGGCGATCCCGTCGCCGAACAGGCCGTTGGACAGCAGCGACCCCACACCCAGGTCGGTGGGCTGGTAGCACAGCGAGCAGAACTCGCAGGCCACGATCAGCACGTTGGCGCCCGGGTAGGCCGAACAGAAGTCATGGGCCCGGTTCACCGCCGCACCGCCGGCCGCACAGCCCAGTTGGGCGATCGGCAGCTGCCGGGTCTCCGGCCGGAAGCCCAGCTTGTTGATCAGCCACGCCGTGAGCGACGGCATCATGAAACCGGTGCACGACACATAGACGATCAAGTCGATCTGCGACGGCTCCACTTGGGCCTGCGCGAGAGCCCTGACCACCACCTCCGGGACACGGGCCCTGGACTCCGACTCGAAGACGGCGCTCCGCTCGTCCAACCCCGGGTGCTTCAGCACCATGTCGATGGGTTGGATCAGATGCCGCTTCCGCACTCCGGTGTTCTTGATGAGGCGCAACGCCAGATCGAGCTGTGGATGGTCGCGGTGGAGCCTGCGTGCCAGTTCGAGGGTTTCCTCGTTGGTGATGATGTGCTCGGGCACAGCTATCGCCGGTTTGCACAGAACGGCCATGGGACTTCCTCCTGTACGGGCGGAGTTCCCGGTGTGACCCTGGCTGGCCGGGGAATTCATCACTCGACGGCAGCCGCTACGTGCCGGACGCGTGGAGACGGCGCGGCGGCGGGACTCACCGGGCGGGACCCAACAGCGTGGCAGACGAGCCGGCAGAGCGAGGATCGGATGCTCGCCGTGCGGGCGGTCGTGCAGGCCACGAGTTGGTTCGAGCCGCGTCAACCCAATCTACGGAAGGTGGGTCCAGCGCGCACGTCGGCCCGCACACTCCGAGGTGCGCGGGCCGACGTGCGCGGCGATGCCGGAAGCGGGGTGGCGGCAGGCGGGCGCCGGAGGGTGGGGCACCGTCACCAGGTGACCGGCAGCGCGAGCGGATAGCGCCAGATCGACGTGGTGTTCCACGCCAGCTCCGCGGCCGGCTTCGCCAGCGTGATCCCGGGGAAGCGCTCCAGCAGAGTCCCGAGGGCGACTTCGAGTTCGGTGATGGCCAGCGGTGCGCCGAGGCAGTGGTGCGCGCCCCAGCCGAAGGTCATGTGGGAGGGGCTGGTCCGCTCCAGGTCCAGCTCGTCAGGCCGGTCGAACCTGCGGCCGTCCCGGTTGGCGGTCAGGTAGGAGACATGCACGATGTCCCCCGCCGGGATCGTCACCCCGCTCAGCTCCACGTCCTCCAGGGCCACCCGGGGGATGCCGACACCCTTGCGGAAAGGGATGAAGCGCAGCATCTCATGGATCACCTGGGTAAGCATCTCGGGCCGCTCGCGCAGGACGGCGCGTACGTCGGGCCGGGTGAGGATGGTGTACGAGAGGTTGCCGAGCTCGTACGTCGTGGTGTCCTGGCCGGTGATCAGCAGGACCATGGCCATCACGGTGAGTTCCTTCTCGTCGAGGACCTCGTCGCCGTCGCGGGCCGTGGCCAGGGCGCTGATCAGGTCGTCACCGGGGTTCCTGCGCCGTTCGGCGGTCAGCTCGGCGAAGTACGCCCGCAGGTCGGCCTTGGCCCGTACCGCGTCCGGCTTGTTGTCCAGGCCCACGTTCATCATCGTCCGGGCGTTGGCGCGCAGCTGTGCGCTGTCGGCCTCGGGGATCTCCAGGACCTCGCAGATCGTGATCAGCGGGAGCGGGTGGGCCAGGTGCTCCATGAGGTCGGCCGGGGGACCCTGGTCCCGCATGCGGTCCAGCAGCTCGTTCACCACGTGCTGGGTGCGGTCCCTCATCCGCTCGATGTGGTCGGGTGTGAAGCCCTTGGACACCAGGCTGCGCAGTCGGGCGCTGGCAGGCGGGTCCATGACGTTGATCGCCTCGGCCTGGACGATCGGCTCGGGGGTCATGCGCGGAAAGTCCCGGCCGACGACGGCGTGCCGGCTGAAACGCCGGTCAGTGGTCACGGTGCGCACGTCGTCGTACCCCGTGACGAGCCATGCCTCCCCTTCGCCGTAGGGGAGGCGGATGCGGCTGACCGGTGCGTCGTTCATGAGCTGCCGGAGCGTCGGGTCGAACTCAAGGGCCTCGGCGAAGTCGAACGGGCAGTTCCGTGGGCTGGAGTCGGTGGACATGCGGACCTCCAGGTCTGGGCCGTGCGGGCCGGATGGGAAGGCGGACGGAATGAACGGAGCACCGGTACCCGATCGGTCGGCCGCACACACCGGTGGACGCGTGGGACCGCCGGTAATTCATCCGGCCTGCTCACCGGCTGGCACGCGCCCCGGGCCTCGCACCTGTCGATGCCGGCCGCCGTCGCGGGCCGCCCGCTGCCGGCGGACCGCTACCACGAGGCGGTCCGGCACCGGTACCTGTGGCACGAGTCCGGGGACGTGAACCCGCTGCTCCCGGACCGACCGATCGCGTCAGCCGGTGGCGGCGTAGGCGGCGATCCCTCCGTTGGTGTCCGCCAGCCCCGCGTAGCCGTCGACCAGGACGGGTGCGAGCTGCGGATTGCCGGGCCGGTCCTGGCCGGTGGTCGCGTCCAGGCTCACCGGGCCGTTGGAGGTCCTGCCGTAGACGACGCCGTGCCAGACGGCGGTGACCCGGGGCGCGACGCGGGTCTTGGCGTCGTCGGGCAGCTTCCAGAGCACCTTGCCGGTGGCGGGATCGAGGGCGAACACGCTGTCCTCGCCCGCGCACACCGTCACCGAACGCTCGTCGTACGTGCAGGTGAGGTGCAGCGGGCTGTCGATGTCCAGCAGCAGCCTGCCGGTCGTGCCGTCGGTGAACCAGGTCAGGCCCTTGGCCGAACCGTAGTCGCTGCCCTCGACCAGGACCCGGTTCGGTCCGGCCGGCTGCACCGAGACCTGGAACAGGTCCTTGTCCCCGGTCCACGCCGTGCTGCCGTCCGTCAGCTTCAGGCCCGACAACCGGCGCTTGACGAGGTCCGGGGCGCTCAGGCCGACCACCTGGTCGTCGGTGAGCGCGGAGCCGAGGAAACCGTTCTGGGTCCAGAGCGCCTTCCGGGTGGCGAGATCGACGGCGACGGTGGCGCTGTGGTCGGTGTCGGCGGCGGCGATCACCGCCGTCGTGCCGCGCACCCCGAGCACGGACGGGGACTTGGAGGTGCCGAAGCCCTGCGGGAGGTCGGCCGACAGCGACCAGGCCACCTGGTGGGAGGCGGCGTCCATGGCCACCAGCTGCACGACGGTGCGGTCCACCGCAGTGCCCTGGCCCTTGACCGTCGCGACGTCGGCGGCGAGCACCAGGCGCTTGCCGCCGACCTCCGCGACCACGGGTGCGGTGTCGCCCGTACCGGGCTGCTCGCCGTCGGCCGTGCCGAGCGTCCGACCGGTGGTCAGGTCCACGGCCCGGATGCCGCCCTGAACCGTGAGGTAGGCGGTCGGTCCGTCCAGGAGCACGCTGCCGGCCCAGGTCACGCCCGCGAGGGGCGTGGCTTGGGCCGAGGCGAAGGTGGACGGCGGGTCGAAGCCCTTCCGCGTCGCGGCCGAGGGGGTGGCCGCCGCGGGTGCCGAGGCGGCCGACGTGTCGCCGCTCGTGTCACCGTCCGTGGCACCGTTCGTGGCGCCGCCGCCCCCGCTGGAGCAACCGGCCAGCAGTGCCAGGACGGCGGCGGCCGCCGCCAGCTGCCCGGGGATCCTGTGTCGCGTCAGTGGTGCCATCGGTGACTCCCCGTCAGTCCAGGCCCGCGCCGCTGGCGGGCGGGCGATCATGGTACCGATCCGGGGATCGCCGCTCAGGCCAGCAGGGTCTGCGCCACGTGGTGGGTGTCCAGGTACTCGCGGACGGCGGTGATCCGCCCGTTCTCCACGGTGAACACGCCCAGGCAGCGGTTCTCGTACGCGGCCCCGTTGGCGGCCGTGCCGACGGTGGTCCACTCGGCCACCGCCCGGGGGCCGTCCGCGAGGACGTGGGTGAGGGTGATGGTCGGCAGGCCGTCGGCGGCGAACAGGGTGCCGACCTGTCCGAGGAACTCGCCGAAGATCTCCTGCTTGCCGCGCCAGGTGCGGGACAGGGCGAGGCCGCCCGGGTAGGTCCAGGTGGCGTCCTCCGCGAACAGGGCGATGGCGGCGTCGAGTTCACCCGCGGCGAGGAGGGTGACGTAGTCGGTGACGACGGTACGGGCGTCGGGCTGCTGCACGGTGGACTCCTCTGGTGCGTCCGGTCGGGGCTCTCCCGCCGTGACACCAGCAAATCCCCGCCGCGGCCCGGGCGGCCAACAACCGCGCGGGCCCCCCGACAACCGTCCGTTGTCCATGCAGGTCTAGTCGGTCGAGAAGCCCGGCGGCAGCTCCAGCTCGAACCAGACCACCTTGCCCTCCTCGGTCCGGCGGCTGCCCCAGCGGTGCGCCAGCTCGTTGACCAGGTGGATGCCGCGCCCGCCCTCGTCCTCGGCGCGGGCGCGGCGGATCCGGGGCGTCTCGCTCTCCTGGTCGGCGACCTCCACGGTGAGCACCCGGTTGCAGTACAGCCTCAGTTGGGTCGGGGAGCCGGCGTGCATCAGGGCGTTGGTGATCAGCTCGCTGGTGAGCAGCTCGGCCCAGTACGCGAGCGCGGTGAGCCCCCAGGCGGCCAGCGTCTCGCGGGTGAAGCGGCGCGAGTGGGCGACCATCGCGCGGTCGCCGGTGAGTGGCAGGATGGCGATCCGGTCCGCGCCCTGCGGGCGGACCTGCGCCATGATGACGGCGATGTCGTCCTCTGCGGTGCGGCCGGTGAGCCGGGTCAGCACGGCGTCGCAGGTCTGTTCCAGCGTGCCGCGCCGGTCCGCGACGGTACGGCGGAGCAGGGTCAGCCCCTCGTCCAGGTCGCGGCCCCGGCGCTCGACCAGGCCGTCGGTGTAGAGCGTCAGGATGGCCTCCTCGGGGAGGGAGAACTCCACGTTCTCGAAGGGGACTCCGCCGACCCCGAGCGGTGCGCCGGGCGGCAGGTGGACCAGGTCGGCGTTGCCCTCGGTGTCGGCGACCACGGGTGGCAGGTGGCCGGCGCAGGCGGCGGTGCAGCGGCGGTCCACCGGGTCGTACACCACGCACACGCAGGTGGCGAACTGGCCTTCGCCGAGCGCGGTGGTCGCCTCGTCCAGCCGGTACAGCACCCGCGCCGGGTCCAGCTCCAGGGTGATCAACGTCCTGGCCACGGTCCGGAGTTGGCCCATGGTGGCGGCGGCCCGGATGCCGTGGCCCATCACGTCGCCGACGATCAGCGCGACCCGCCCGGCGGACAGCGGCACCACGTCGAACCAGTCGCCGCCGACCTCGCTGACCACGCTGCTGGGCAGGTAGCGGTAGGCCAGCTCCAGCCCGAGCGTGCGGTGGATCTCCTGCGGCAGCAGGCTGCGTTGGAGGGTGAGCGCGGTGTCCCGCTCACGGCGGTAGAGCCTGCCGTTGTCGATCGCCAGCGCGGTGCGGGCGGCCAGCTCCTCGGCCAGCGAGCGGTCCGCCGGGCCGAACGGCACCGGGTTGCGGGTGCGGACGAACTCCGCGCCGCCCAGCACCAGTCCGCGCGCCACCAGCGGCACCATCAGGTACGAGTGCACCCCGGCGGCCAGCCCCGGCTGCACCCGGTCGGGGGAGGCGACGATCCGGCGCAGCTCCTTCTCGGTCACCTCGGACACCAGGACCGAACTCCGGGTGCGCAGGCTCTGCGCGTACACCTCGGCGGACTGCGAGGTCTCGCCGACCTGGTCGGCGGCCTCCGCCATGCGGCCGTCCTCGGCCGCCTCGCCGACCGCCACCGCCCGCATCAGTACCGACCCGTCCCTCGGCAACGGCCAGGGCTCCTCGTCGTTGAGTACCGCGTCGCGCAGGTCCACGGTGACGAAGTCGGCGAAGCGCGGGATCACCACCTCCACCAACTCCCGGGCGGTGCGGTGCAGATCGAGCGTGGTGCCGATCCGGTTGCTGGCCTCGTTCAGCAGACCCAGCCGCTGCTGGGCGGCCCAGGCCTCGTCCAGCGCCCGCTGCCGGGCCGCGGCCGCGTCGTGTTCCCGGGTGAACAGCAGCGCGTTATCGATCGACACCGCCGCCCGCACCGCCAACTCCCCGGCCAACGCCAGGTCCTCGTCCTCGTACGGCCGGTCCGCCAGGGTGCGGTAGAAGCCCGCGACGCCGACCGCGCTGCCGCGCGCGATCAGCGGGACGACCATGAACGAGCGCACGTTCTGCTCCTGTACGGCGGCGGTGCGCACCGGGTCGTCGGCGAACCAGGCCATGCCCTCCGCGTCCATCCGCGGCACCAGCACCGGCTGGCGGTGCGCCAGGCTCCACGCGTACGGCGAACCGGGCAGGAAGCGGTGCACTCCGCCGAGCCGGTCGATCGGTGCCAGGGTGGAGCCGCGCACCGAGTGGAAGGCGATCCGCCGCAGCAGCGCCGAGCCGTCCGCCGAGGCGCGGGCCTCCCGCTCACCCCGGACCAGCTCCTCCAGCACCTCCACCACCACCGTGTCGGCCAGCCGGGGCGTCGCCACCTCGGCCAACTCCTGCGCGGTACGGTCGATTTCGAGCGTGGTGCCGATCCGGGTGGAGGCCGAGTTGACCAGCGCGAGCCGCTCCTGCGCCGCCTTCGCCTCACTCAGCGCCTGCTGCCGGGCCAGCACGGTCTGGTGCTGGCGCAGGTACAGCCGGGCGTTGTCGATCGCGACGGCCGCGCGCGAGGCCAGCTCGTCGCCGAGGGTGATGTCGGCCTCGGCGAAGGACTCCCGCTCGCCGCGCCGCGAGTACACCACCATGCCGAGTGTGGTGCCGCGCGCCACCAGCGGGGTGATCCGCACCGAGTGCGGCCGGTCGCTCGGGAACGCCTGGCTGTGGTTCTCGTTGATGCCCTCGCTCAGCGGCGGCAGCTCCCAGGACGGCACCACCACCGTCCGCCCGCTGGTCATCGCCCGGGCGTACGGGGAGTCGGCCGACAGCTCGTACACCGCGTCCACCGGCAGTGCCTCGCCCGGGTACAGCGGGTCGACGGTGGCCAGCGCCAGCTGGCGGACCAGCTGCGGGGCGTCCGGATCGGGCGGCTCGACGTTGCGGCCGGCCACCAGCGCCTCCAGCGCGAACACCCCGCTGATGTCGGCGACCCTGGGCACCATCGCGTCGGCCAGTTCCCGGGCGGTCTGCCGCAGGTCGAGAGTGGTCCCGATCGAGGCGGTCGCGTCGACCAGCAGGGCGAGCCGCTCCTGCGCCCGGGCCGCCCGGGCGTCGGCGCGGTAGCGCTCGGTGATGTCGACGACGGTCGCGCTCACCCCGAGCACCCGCCCGGCCCGGTCCGCCAGCCGGAAGTAGGAGGCGGACCAGGCGTGGTCGGGCCGCGGATCCCCCGGGGTGCGGCCGTGTGAACGGAAGTCCACCACCGGCTCGCCGTCCGCCAGCACCTGCCGCATCACCGTCTCGGCCTCGGCGGCGTCGATCCCCGGCAGCACCTCGGTGAGTCGGTGGCCCATGTGCTCGTCGGCGTCCAGCCCGTCCGTCCTGGCCATCGCCTCGTTCAGCCGGATGAAGCGCAGCTCGGTGTCGAACACCGCCATGCCGATCGGGGACTGGGCGAAGAACCCGTCCAACACGGCCAGATCCGCCTGGAGCCGGTGCAGCGTGGTGACCTCGGACGCGACGGCCAGCACCATCGGCGCCCCACCGGGCCCACGGATCGGATGGGTCCGGAACTCCAGGTTCACCAGGTGCCCGTCCCGGTGCCGTACGGGGAACACCCCGGACCACCCCCGGCCCGACAGGATCTGCCGGAACAGCTCCAGCACCTCGGGCCGGTCCTCGTCCGAGGTCAGCAGCTTGGCCGCCTTCCGGCCCACCGCCTCGTCCGCACGGTAACCGAGCAGTGCCTCCGCGTCGCCGCTCCAGTGCAGGATCCGCCCGTCGGCATCGGTCAGCGCCGTGGCGATCGGCACCATCAGCAGGGCATCGTGCCGCGGCTCCCCCTGACGCTGCCCTTCGTCGTTCACCATGGCCAGAGACCCGCCCGGAGATCGTTCCCACCAGCCCTGCCATCTTCCCACGGGCCCTGGCACGGCCGCTCACCGTGGCGGCGGGAGCCGCCCCCGGGGCCGGGCCCACCGAATCCCGCGCCGCAACGTCGGGCACACCAGGAGCCGCACCAGCCGGTTGTGCACGATGCGGTACCCCGGCGTGACCCACGACCCCGCTCTGCCGCCGGCCGGGTGCGCACCGTCCCGGTACACGTACCGCACATACCGCCGCCACAACGGCCCCCCGGCCACCGACAGCACCGGCGCCGCCGCCACTGCCCCGATCCACACCGCGCTCCGGCAGAGGAAGTCGGTCGGGCTCCCCGCTCTCATGGGTCGACTGTCGCACGGATAGGGGCAGTCGGAGCCGTGTTCCACCGACCCTGACGAGTCCGCCGTCGACCAGCTCGGCGATCCCGCTGGCGAGGCCGCGGCGGAGAGTGCCGAGGACGGCGCCGCATCCGGTGAGTGACCGCCCGCTGGCACGCCCCGCCCGTCCGGCACGGCCGGACGGGCGGGCCCGGCGTCCTCGGCCCCGCATCACCGGGTGGTGGCGTGCTCCCGGGCCGGTGCGGCCGGCTCCGGCTCGGTGCCGGCCTCCGCGCGGGATTCGGCACCGCGGGCCGCGAGCGCCAGCACCGCGCCGACGAGGCAGAGCGCCGCGGCGACCAGGACGGCGCGGTCGGTGCCCGTGGCCAGGGCGCGGGCCGCCGCCTCCGGGCCCGGGCCGGTCGCGCGGGCGGAGCCGGCGACGGCGACCGTCACCGCCACGCCCAGGGCCGAACCCAGGTAGCGGGAGGTGTTGTTGGCGCCCGAGCCCATGGCCGTGCGGTGGGCCGGGACGCTGCTGACCGCCAGCCGGGCGAGGGCCGCGTTGAGGACGCCGCTGCCGATCCCCGCGACCGCCAGGCCGGGCGCCAGCCGGAGCCAGGGGGAACCAGGAGTGAGCCCGTACAGTCCGGCCTCGCCCAGGCCGCAGACCAGCAGGCCGAGGGCGACCTGCGCGGTGGCCGAAAGGCGGGTCGCGAGGCGGCGGGCCTGGAGGGCGGAGACCACCGACAGGCCCGACCACAGGGCCAGCACGCCGCTCGCCGCCAGGCCGGACAGGCCGAGCACGCCCTGGAGGAGGGTGGGCAGGTAGCTCATGAAGCCGACCAGTGAGAGCCCGGTGAACAGCGCCCCGCCCGTCGCCGCGATGAAACCGGGGCTGCGGAAGAGCGAGAGGTCCAGCATCGGCTCGCGGACCTTCGCCTCGACCACGGCGAAGGCCGCCAGCAACAGCACCCCGGCCGCCAGCAGCGCGACCACCGCGGGCCGCCCCCAGCCGCTGCGGCCCTCGGCCAGTCCGGCGATCAGCAGGGACGTCCCGGCGGCGAGGGTCAGCACGCCGTACGGGTCGAGCGCGCGCGGCTCCTCCGCGCGCGACTCGGTGAGGTACGCGGCGGCGCAGGCGGCCACGGCGGCCGAGACCACCGCGAGTCCGCCGCCGACCGCGCGCCAGCCGGCGCACTGCCGCACCAGTGTGCCGTAGACCGGCCCGACCGCGATGCCGAGGCCGACTGCCGCGCCCCAGATCCCGAGTGCCCGGATCCGGGCCGGCCCCGGTGGGTGGGCGTGGCTGATCAGGCCGAGGGCGGGCGCCAGGACGGCGGCCGAGGCGATGCCGAGCAGCACCCGGGCGGTCAGGTAGACGGCGCCGCCGGGGGCGAGTGCGGCCAGGGCCTCGGCGGCGGCGAACAGTGCCACGCCGAAGGTGAAGACCCGCTTGCGGCCGTGGTCGTCGGCGGCGCTGCCGGCGGTGAGCAGCAGCGCCGAGATGCCGACCAGGGTGCCGGTGAGGATCCAGGTGCGGCCGGAGGCGCCGAGCTGGGCGGCCTGGGCGGTGGCGGCCAGCGAGGCGGTGGGGGCGGTGTAGGCGACGGTGACCAGGGCGGTGGCCGCCGCGGTGACGGCCAGCGTTGCGCCGGGTCGGACGGATGCGGCCACTGGGGCGGGGGTGGAACCGAGTGGTGCGGGGGACATGGATGTTCCCTCCGAGCGCGGGACCGATGGGTCTGGTGAATGAACCTTCGTCGCGACGGCACGCTACCACTGTTGGTCTGTTCATTGAACCTATTGGGGGAGTGGACTAGGCTGGCCCGCATGGCGCTGGGAACCGACTACGAACTGCAGGACTGCGCACTGGCCCGCGCGCTGGAGGTGGTCGGCGAGCGCTGGAGCCTGCTGATCGTGCGCGACGCGTTCTACGGCGTGCAGCGGTTCAACGACTTCCTCACCCATCTGGGCATCCCCCGCGCCGTTCTCACCGCGCGGCTGAACGCCCTGGTCGCCGCCGGGGTGCTGCGCAAGGAGCCGTACCAGCAGGCGCCGCTGCGCCACGGCTACCTGCTCACCGAGGTCGGCCTCGAACTCTGGGGTCCGCTCTACCAGTTGAGCCGCTGGGGCGGCCGACACGCCACCGAGGGCGGTCCGCACCACCTGTTCGCGCACGCCGCCTGCGGCACCGACCTGGACCTCGTCGGCGCCTGCCCGAAGTGCGGCGGCGGGCCCGTCCCCCCGGTCGAGGTCGCCATGCGCCCCAACCCGGCCCGCACCGGCGGCCGCCGGGACGACCCGGTCTCCCGCGCCCTGGTGCGCCCGCACCTGCTCCTCGAACCGATCGCCTCGGCGGCGGCGTAGCGGCGCGCCGCCGGGCCGGGCCGGACGGGCAGGGCGGGCCGACGAGGCCGCCGGCAGGTCGCCGACGGCCTCCGGGCGCAACGGCTCAGGGGGTGGCAGGTCGGTCAGGAGTGGAACCGGACCTCCGGGTTGGCGGCGGTCGGCCCGTCGAACAGTGGCTGGTCGATGTCCTTCAACTGGAGGTCGAAGAACGCCCCGACGTACTGGCGGGTGAGCTCCACGCCGCGCCGGCCCGACATGGTGGTGCCCGGGCCCTGGGGCATGCCGAGCGCGTCGAAGAACATCGGGAAGTCGGTGAAGCTGCCGTGATTGGCGCCGTCGAAGCTCAGCCACCGCTTCCAGCCGTCGAGCCGGGCCCAGCTCGTGGACCAGCTGCCGTCGTCGCCGCTGCTGCCGGCGTCCTGGTGGTTCATCATCAGGAACGGCTTGCCGCCGATGCCGGACTCGGGCACCAGGTAGTCCATGCCGCCGTCCAGGTCCACCCCGGCCTGGATCCGGTCGTCGGTCACCAGTGCGGGGACGCTGGCCGCGCCGCCGGCCGAGTGCCCGGCCATGCCGATCCGGTCGCGGTCGATCATGCGGGCGTAGCGCCAGGCCGGGTGGGGGCGGTCGGTCAGCTGGTCGATGACGAAGGAGACGTCCTTCGCCCGGCTCTCGTCCAGGCCCTCCCACTCGTCCGGCTTGAGCCTGCCGCACATCACACAGGGAGCGTCCGCCCGTCCGGGAAGGTGGTCCCGGTGTTCTCGTAGGTGTGGTCGACCAGCGCCACGACGTACCCGCGGCTGCCCAGGTCCTCGGCGAGGCTGGTGAGCGAGGCGCGCGGCATGGTGAAGCCGGGTGACAGCACCACCAGCGGATAGTGGCCGCCCTGGGGGCGGGCGTCGGTGCTGGACCACGTCCGGGTGTTGGTGACCGACTCGGTCGGGATGGTGCTGGTCAAGGGCTTGGAGTCCAGCAGCATCCGGGCGGCCGCGGCGGTCATGTACGGGGCCGGGCTGCCGGTTCCGGCGTGCGCGGGGTAGTACATCGTGACCATCAGCTGACGCGGCCCGGCGGAGGGGACCCATGGGTCCGGACGGTCCTCGTCGACCAGGTGCAGGACCTCCTGCCCGACCGCGTACGGCCCGGTCGGGCGCGGGAGTTCGAGGTGGAGGGCGTGAGGGGCGGTGGCGGAGACGCCGGCGCCGGCCGTGGCGGCGACCGGTGCGGCGGGCGCGGCCAGGGCGGGTGCGGCGGCGGCGACGGACAACGGGAGCGCGAGCAGCAGTGCTGCCGCGGCGGCGGTCGTGCGAAGTCGGCTCATATGAGCGACGGTAGGTCGTCGGCACGGGAACTGACGTCACCTCAGCGGCGTATTGATCCCGGCCGGGACGCACCCGGAGTGCCCCCTAGGGGACGGGCGGACGGGCGGGATCAGTGGATCGCCTCCAGGATCGTCGCGTTGGCCAGGCCGCCCGCCTCGCACATGGTCTGCAGTGCGAACCGCCCGCCGCTGCGCCGCAGTTCGTGCACCAGGGTGGTCATCAGCCGGGTGCCGCTGGCGCCCAGCGGATGGCCGAGGGCGATCGCGCCGCCGTTGACGTTGAGCCGGGCCGGATCGGCGCCGGTCTCCTGCAGCCAGGCCAGGACCACGCTGGCGAAGGCCTCGTTCACCTCGAACAGGTCGATGTCGGCGAGTGAGAGGCCCGAGCGGCGCAGCACCTTCTCGGTCGCGGGCAGCACGCCGGTGAGCATCGGCAGCGGGTCCGAGCCGGTGACCGCGAAGGAGTGCAGCCGGGCCAGCGGCCGCAGACCGAGCCGGGCGGCGGTCTCACTGCTGGTGATCAGCACCGCGGAGGCGCCGTCGTTGATCGGGCTGCTGTTGCCCGCGGTCACCGACCAGCTGATCTGCGGGAAGCGCTCCTCGTAGGACGGGTCGGCGAAGGCGGGGCGCAGGCCCGCCAGCACCTCGGGTGTGGTGCCCGGGCGCACCGACTCGTCCATGGTCACCAGGCCGCCCGGCGTCCCCACCGGGACCAGCTCGTCCGCGAACCGGCCCTCGGCATGGGCTCGGGCCGCCTTGGTGTGCGAACCGGCCGCGAACTCGTCCATCGCCTCCCGCGTGATCGACCACTTGGCGGCGATCAGCTCGGCGCTGACTCCCTGCGGGACCAGTCCGCCCGGGTAGCGGGCCGCGATCGAGGCGCCGAACGGGTCAGCCCCCGGCGGCACGTTGGACCACATCGGCACTCGGCTCATCGACTCGATCCCGCAGGCCACCACCACGTCGTACGCCCCGGCCGGCCATATTCGCCCCTGCTCGGGCCGCCCGCGCCACTCGCCGGGCGAGTGCTCGCTGGCCTCCACCTCGCCCCACGGCAGCAGCCGCTCCCCGCCGTCCGCCCCGACCAGCGCCAGCCCGCCCATGTGGACCCGCGCGGACCGCAGCCCGGGAGCGCGCCGCGGCCGCCCGTAACCGGTGGTGGCGAGCACCGCCGCGGCGGCCACCACAGGGGCGGGCCACCACTCGCCGAGCGCCAGGCAGAGCGCCTCCGCGAGGACCGCCGCCGCGGCGTCCGCCCAGGTCCGCGCCCGCCAGGGCATCGGCCGGAAGCCCCGGTGCACCCGCACCACCGGCCCGAGCGGCCCGAGCGACCCGGCCGGCCCGCGCCGGGCCTGGCCGCTCTCCGGCATGAGCGACCGCGCCCACACCGGCGACCACACCATCGCCACTCGGCCTCCTTGCCCTCGGTGGTCTCCCCAAGCGGAATCACGACTGTCGGAACACCGGCATCAACGCCCGACCGGCTCCGGGAACAGTGCCAATCGACACCTTTTGGCCCGAAACGGTCGGACCGTGTCCCGTTCCACCCCGAGAGGAGTCGATCAGCGCCCCGCCGCGCCGGCCCCGAGCTGCAGCCGCCGAAGCAGCGCCGTCCCGACCGCGTCCACCGACCGCCGGGTATTGACCAGTACCGCCACCCCCACCTGCTTCTCCGGATCGAACGCGACGAAGGAGCTGAACCCGCCCGTGCCCCCGTTGTGCCACAGCTGCAGATGGCCGCCCTGCCGGCTGTGCAGCCGGTGGCCGAGCCAGCCGAGGTGCGTCCAGGCGAACGGGTTGACCCGGTGCCGGGTCTCCCGGGTGAAGATGATCGCGGGCGCCAGCGGCCCGTCCGGCTCGCGCTCGGCGGACAGCTGGGCCCGCAGGAGCATCACGAGGTCGGCGGCCGTGGACCGGAGCCCGCCCATGCCCGGTATCGCCGCCAAGTCCCAGTACGGCACCGGCCGCCCGCCCGGTGTGTGCCCCCGCGCCAGCCGTCCGGACCGTTCCTCACCCGGCCGCAGGCAGGTGTCGGCCAGCCCCAGCGGCCCGCAGACCTCGCGCGCCACCAGCTCCCCGTACCCGGCGCCGACCCGCCGGGCGAGGGCCAGCCCGAGCAGTCCGGCCCCGAGGTTGGAGTAGCGGAAGCTGCGCCCGGGCACGGCCCGCAACCGCGTCCTGGCGAGCCCGTCCAACACCGCCTCCACGGTGCAACGGGCGTACGGATCAGGCTTGTTGGGTGTGAGCAGCGCCCGCACCGCCATGCCCCTCGGCAGCCGGGGGAGACCCGAGGTGTGGGTGGCGAGGTGCCGAAGGACGATCGGCTGCCCGCCCCGGACCGGGACGGCCACGGCGTCGTCGAGCACCTCCGCGAGCGGCTCGTCGAGCCGCACCGCGCCGTCGAGGGCCAACCGCGCGAGCAGGAGTGAGGTGAACACCTTGGTGACGGAACCGACTTCGAACAGGGTGTGCGGACCGGGCACACCGCCGCCCGGGCCGGTCCGCCCGGCGCCGCGGATCTCCACGTCGCCGTCGGCCAGCCCGGCGACCACCGCGCCGACGTGCTGGCCCGCGAGCCGGTCGGCGGCCTGTTGTACGAGACTGGCGAGTTCTTCCATGGCTGTGAGCCTAGGCCGCCCCGACCTGCGAAATCGTCCGCCCCGAAGCCGATTTCGACAGCCTCCCGCTGCTCCTCCGGGCGTACGGGGCGCTATCCTCCGCATCGTATGGACGTCGCAGCGTGCTCCTCGCCGGATCGGCGGAGGCGGGCTACGACTCCCCGAGCGCCGCCCGCAGCCGGGCCGCGACCTCCACCGCTACCGCCTCGTCCGGGTACTTCCCCCGCGGCCAGAAGAACCCGCGCAGCCCGTCCTTGGGGTTCCGCGGCACCACGTGGACGTGCAGATGCGGCACCGACTGGCTGATCCGGTTGTTCGCCGCCACGAAACTGCCCGCCGCGCCCAGCCCCCGCTCGACGGCCGCCGCCACCCGCTGCACCCGCAGGAAGAACGGTCCGACCTCGGCGGGCGGGAGGTCCGCCAGGGTCCGGTGGTGGGCACGCGGTACGACCAGCACATGGCCGGGGAACAGCGGCCGGCGGTCCAGGAAGGCCACCGCCGCCTCGTCGTCCAGCACCCGGTGCGCGGGCTCCTCGCCCGCCACCACCGCACAGAACACGCAGTCCATCCGTCCATTCAAGCGACCGGCGGAGGCCCCGGCACCCCCGCAGGCCCCGGGTCCGCCCGACGGCGCCCGTCCGGCCGCCGACCGGGTGCGCTCGCCCCCGCACCGGTACGCGCTCTCCCCACGCGTACCGCTACGCGCGCCCCTACTCGTACCGGTACAGCAGCGCCTCCCGCTCCGCCTGCTCGATCATCTCGATCGTCAGCGACTCGTCCCGCAGGTGCGACAGCGTGATCTCCGCCGAGCTCGGCTGCGCGTCCTTGGCCAGCCAGTTCCCCGGCTTCCACGCCGACCCGCGCAGGAGGGCCTTCGGGCAGTGCGCGTACACCTCCTCCACCGCCACCACGATCGCGCTGCGCGGCGGCTTGCCGACCGCCGTCAGCTGCCGCAGCAGCTCCGGGTCGGTCGAGACGCAGGCCCGTCCGTTGACCCGCAGGGTGGTGTCCCGACCCGGTACGACGAAGAGCAGCCCGACCCGGCCGTTCTCCAGGATGTTGTGCAGCGTGTCCAGGCGCTTGTTCCCGGTCGCGTCCGGTATGGCCAGGGTCTGCTCGTCGAGCACCGAGACCAGCCCGGCCGGCCCGCCGCGCGGGGAGACGTCGCAGCGCCCGGCGGCGTCGGAGCTGGCGACGAACACCAGCGAGGAGCACGCGATCAGCCGCTGCGCGGCCTCGTGCAGCCGGTCCACCTGCTTGCGGCGCGCGTGGTCACCCGGCTGCTCGTAGATCTCGCGCAGCTGGTCGGGGTTGGTGAGGGCCTCCGCGCTGAGGGCGGCGAACAGCCTGTTCGGCGTGGCCGTAGCGGTGGTTGACGGAACGGCAGCATCCGGTGTGGTGGTCATACCGGGAATCTACGGGACCCGGGGGAGCCGAGCCGGAGTCCTTCGCCACACCCCCGGCCCGCGGTCCGCGACCGGCTCCGTCCCGCACCGCCTCCCCGGCCGCTCCCCCCGGCTTCCCCAGCTCTTCGCGAAAGGGCCGCGGTACCCCTCCCCACCAGCGGTTTTCCGCTGATAATGGGGCCAGGGACTCCAGCCAGCCGGAGGTGGTGGTCGTGATCGTCAGAATCTGGACCGGGCAGGTCGTGTCCGATCGCTTCGAGGAGTTCTGCACGCACCTGACCTCTCAGCTGATTCCGCAGCTGGGGCGTACGGACGGCTGTCTCGGCGGCGAGCTGCTGCGCTCGGTGACCGAGGGAGGGCACCGGGTGCTCGTGGTGAGTCGCTGGCGGGATGAGGAGGCCCTGCGCGGGTACGCCGGGCCGATGTGGCGGATCCGGCCGGTCTGCTCGGAGGGCGAGATGTGCTTTCTCGCGCACCCCCCGGTGGTCACCCACTTCATGCCGATCACCGCACCCGCCATGCTCTGAACCGCCGGCCTCGGATACCGGGGCTCCGCGTACCGGGGCTTCACACCGGCCGAACGCCGGGGCCCTACGCCGACAACGGCACCGGGTGGATCTCGTCCGCCGGGTGCCCGGTACGGTCGTGGACCCGTAGCACCGCTTCCTTGGTCGGCGCCTCGGACAGGCAGTACACCGTGCCCGAGTCCGGGTCCGCCCACGCGTGCTCGAAGTGGACGCCTTCCTCGCCCTCGATCGCCAGGTCAGCGGCGTGGGCCGCCTTGAGCTGCTCCGCCGTGATCCCCTTCATCCCGTGGTGGGTGTCCATGAACTTCGCCATCGCCCTCGCCTCCGAACGTTCCGGTCCCCACCACCAGCCTCGTCCTCGGTGTGTGACGGCGCCACCAGGCGGCGTGGCCGCAGCGCCGGACGGGCCCCGCCACACCACGGGACCGGTCGGCCCGGAAGCAGCGTCCGTCACTGCGCGGCGCATTCCCCGCACCAATCGTGAAACAGGCCACAGTCGAAGACCCTCCCTGGACGCGCGTCGCTCGTGGCAGAATGACGTCAACAGCAGTGACGTTCAGCGCACTCCGGGGTCGGTGAAAATCCGAACCGGCGGTTACAGTCCGCGACCCGTCCGCAGCCAGCGGCCGGTTGACCAGGTGAAATTCCTGGACCGACGGTTAAAGTCCGGATGGGAGGCGTGCGCGGGCGGACGAAGAGCAGTACCCGTGGTCCATCGAAACCGGACCGGACCGCGGTCAGGTGAACGGCGGGAGAGGTGTCTCCCGGGCCGGGCGAGCGATCTCCCGGCGGCCCCCGGTACCCCGGCGACGGGTCGTGCCCACGGGTTCGTCCACCGTTGCCCGTCCGTGTCATCTCCCTCTGCCGCCCCGGAGTCCGCGCCCCAAGCGCGAGGAGACCCGGGTGTTCACCGGCATCATCGAAGAGCTCGGCGAGGTCGTGTCGATCGAGGAGATCGGCGACTCCTCGCGAATCCGCCTGCGCGGCCCGGTGGTCTGTTCCGGTGCGCGGCACGGCGACTCCATCGCGGTCAACGGCGTCTGCCTGACCGTCGTCGACAGCCCCGAGCAACTGGCCGCCGAGACCGGCGAGTTCAGCGCCGACGTGATGGCCGAGACGCTGCACCGTTCCAGCCTGGGCGAGTTGAAGCCCGGTTCCCGGGTCAACCTGGAGCGCGCCATGGCGCTCGGCGCCCGCCTCGGCGGCCACCTGGTGCAGGGCCATGTCGACGCCACCGGGCGGCTGTTGAGCCGCGAGCCCGGCGAGCGCGACGCGGACGGCAACCTGCGCTGGGAGGTGCTGCGCTTCTCGCTGCCGGAGTCCATCTCCCGCTACCTGGTGGAGAAGGGCTCGATCACGGTCGACGGCGTCAGCCTCACCGTGGTGGAGGCCGCTCGCGACAGCTTCACCGTCAGTCTCATCCCGGCCACCCTCGCGCTGACCACGCTCGGCGCCAAGACGGCTGGCGAGAGCGTCAACCTGGAGGTGGACGTGCTCGCCAAGTACGTGGAGCGGCTGCTCGAATCGCGCGCCCTCCCGACCCTGCCGAACCTCGATCACATCACGGGGGAGTCGAAGTGAGCTGGCTCAGCGGAGAGGCGTTCACCGTCCTCGGTGAACACGTGAAGTGGGCCGACATGATCGGCAACCTGCTCGGGTTCGGCGGCCTCGCGCTCGGCTGGCGCCGCTCGGTCTGGAGCTGGCCGGTGCAGCTCCTGTCCGGCGTCGTGCTGATCACCGCCTACCTCGGGGGCCACGTCCCCGGCCTGATCGGCAAGCAGCTGATCGTCATCGCCACCGCCGCCTGGGGCTGGGCGCAGTGGCGCCGCGGCCGCCGCGACACCGGTGCCATCGCCGTACGGTTCGCCAGCTGGCCCGAGCGGGCTGCCCTGGTGGCCGGCACCGCGGTCGGCACCGTCGCCCTGGCGACGCTGTTCACCGCCTACCCCAGCCTGTCCTGGAGCCCCTGGTCGGACGCCTACATCTTCGTCGGCACGCTCGCCGCGATGATCGCCCAGGCGCGCGGCTGGCTGGAGTTCTGGTTCGCCTGGATCGCCGTCGACGCGGTCGGCGTCCCCCTCGCCTTCAACAGCGGTTACACCTTCTCCGGCCTCACCTACTCGATCTACTTCGTCCTGGTGCTGCTCGGCCTGCGCTCCTGGTGGCTGAGCACCCGTGAGCCGCGAGTCACGTCCACCAACGTCCCGCAGGGAGTCACGGCATGACCGAGAACCAGACCTTCGAGAGCGGCGCCGGCGAAGAGCTGGTCCTCGACCCCGTCGAGCGGGCGATCGCCGACATCGCGCTCGGCCGCGCGGTGATCGTGGTCGACGACGAGGACCGCGAGAACGAGGGCGACATCGTCTTCGCCGCCTCCGCGGCCACCCCCGAGCTGATGGCCTTCACCATCCGCTACAGCTCCGGCGTGATCTGCGCCCCGATGACCGGGGAGGAGCTGGACCGCCTCAAGCTCCCGCCGATGACCCAGGTCAACGAGGACCGCAAGGGCACCGCCTACACCGTCTCGGTGGACGCCCGTGAGGGGGTCGACACCGGCATCTCCGCCGCCGACCGCGCCCGTACGGTACGGCTGCTCTCCTCGCCCGGCACCGAGCCCGGCGACCTCACCCGCCCCGGGCACGTCTTCCCGCTGCGCGCCGTCGAGGGCGGCGTGCTGGTGCGCCCCGGTCACACCGAGGCCGCCGTCGACCTGGCCCGTCTCGCCGGGCTGGCGCCGGCCGGCGCGATCGCCGAGGTGGTCAACGATGACGGCAGCATGGCCCGGCTTCCCGAACTGGTCGCCTTCGCCCGTGAGCACGGCCTCGCGATCATCTCCATCGAGGACCTGATCGCCTACCGCCGCCGCACCGAGCTGCACGTCGACCGGGCCGCCACCACCGCCCTGCCCACCGCGCACGGCGAGTTCACCGCGGTCGGCTACAAGGGCACCATCGACGGCGTCGAGCACATCGCCCTGGTGGCCGGCGGCCTCGGCGCCGACGGACACCTGCCGGACGGCGAGGACGTCCTGGTGCGGGTCCACTCCGAGTGCCTGACCGGCGACGTCTTCGGCTCGCTGCGCTGCGACTGCGGCCCGCAGCTGGAGGCCTCGCTGCAGCGGGTCGCCGAGGCCGGCCGCGGCGTGGTGCTCTACCTGCGCGGCCACGAGGGCCGGGGGATCGGCCTGGCCCACAAGCTGCGCGCGTACGAGCTGCAGGAGCAGGGGCGCGACACCGTCGACGCCAACCTGGACCTCGGCCTGCCCGCCGACGCCCGTGACTACAGCATCGCGGCGCAGATGCTGGTGGACCTCGGCGTCCGCTCGCTCACCCTGCTGACCAACAACCCGCAGAAGCTGACCGCGCTCACCGAGCACGGCCTCAAGGTCAAGGGGCGCGAGGCGGTCGAGATCGCGCCCGGCGAGCACAACCTGCGCTACCTGCGCACCAAGCGCGACCGGATGGGCCACGACCTGCCCGGCCTGGGCTCCTGAAGCACCCCACCAACCACAGGAAGTAGGAAGACATGAGCGGCCACGGAGCCCCCGAGCTGACCATCGACGGCGTCGCCGACCTCAAGGTCGCGGTCATCGCCGCCCAGTGGCACGACACGGTGATGAACGGCCTGCTGGACGGCGCCCACCGCGCGCTCAAGGAGCTGGGCATCGCCGAGCCGACCGTGCTGCGCGTCCCCGGCACCTTCGAGCTGCCGGTCGCCGCCAAGCGACTCGCCGACCGCGGCTACGACGCCGTGATCGCCCTGGGCGTGGTGATCCGCGGCGGCACCCCGCACTTCGACTACGTCTGCCAGGCGGCCACCGTCGGCCTCACCCAGGTCAGCGTCGACACCGGCGTCCCGGTCGGCTTCGGCGTGCTGACCTGCGACAACGAGGAGCAGGCCCTCGACCGGGCCGGTCTGCCGGGCTCCGCCGAGGACAAGGGCCACGAGGCCGTCACCGCCGCCGTCGCCACTGCCGCGGTGCTGCGCGCCGCGCGCTGACGGCAGCCCGCGCGGTCCCGGACCGTGGACGTCCACCGGACCGTCCACGGTCCGGGACCGTTTACCGTCCGTCCGCCCGCACGCCGTAAGGTGGCCCCATCATGGCTTCGAAGACATTCGAGGAGCTCTTCGCCGAGCTCCAGCAGAAGGCCGCCACCGGCGACCCCTCGTCCTCCCGTACCGCGCAGCTCGTCCAGCAGGGCGTCCATGCGATCGGCAAGAAGGTCGTCGAGGAGGCCGCCGAGGTCTGGATGGCCGCCGAGTTCCAGTCGGACGAGCAGACGGCTGAGGAGATCTCGCAGCTCCTGTACCACCTTCAGGTGATGATGATCGCCCGCGGGCTGACGCTCGACGACGTCTACAAGTACCTCTAAACCCTCAAGCTCCCCGAGCACACCCCTCCCAACAGGTAAGGAAGCAACCTCCCATGCTGCGCATCGCCGTCCCCAACAAGGGTTCTCTCTCGGGTCCCGCGGCGGAGATGCTCCATGAGGCCGGCTACCGCCAGCGGAAGGATCCCAAGGAGCTCGTACTCGTCGACCCGAACAACGACGTCGAGTTCTTCTTCCTGCGCCCGCGCGACATCGCCGTCTACGTCGGCTCCGGCCGTCTCGACGTCGGCATCACCGGCCGCGACCTGCTGCTGGACTCGCACTCCAACGCGGAGGAGGTGCTCGCCCTCGGCTTCGCCGGGTCGACCTTCCGCTTCGCCCGCCCCGAGGGCGTGGACGTCGAGGACGTGAAGGGCCTGGAGGGCCTGCGGATCGCGACCTCCTACACCGGTCTGGTCGAGCAGCACCTCGCCGACCACGGCGTGAAGGCGACGGTCACCAAGCTGGACGGCGCGGTCGAGACCGCGGTGCAGCTGGGCGTCGCCGACGTCATCGCCGACGTGGTGGAGACCGGCACCAGCCTGCGCAACGCGGGCCTGGAGGTCTTCGGCGACCCGATCCTGATCTCGGACGCCGTGGTGATCCGCCCCAAGGGCGCGGGCGAGGACCCGCGGGTGGAGCAGTTCCTGCGCCGCCTGCAGGGCGTGCTGGTGGCCCGCCGCTACGTGCTGATGGACTACGACATCCGCGCGGAGAAGGTCGGCGCCGCCGTGGCGCTCACCCCCGGCCTGGAGTCGCCGACGGTCTCCCCGCTGCACACCGAGGGCTGGGTGGCCGTCCGCTCGATGGTGCTCCGCAAGGAGGCCCAGCGGATCATGGACGACCTGTGGGGCATCGGTGCCCGGGCCATCCTGGTCACCAACATCCACGCCTGCCGCCTCTGACCTGCCCGAACGGGCCGTCCGGAAGGCGGGCCCGGACGACCTGCCCGTCAGGCCGCGAGTGAAGAACGGTTCAATAGGGGCGGGGACGCCGACCGGCGTCCCCGCCCTTCGCCGTCGGCACTCCGCGTGCCGCGCGCCGCCACCAGAACCACCGGAGACCCCACGTGTCCACGCCGCCCGTCCAGTTCCCCGTCACCTGGGCGCCCCGCCGCACCCGCGCGGTCCTGCTGCCGGTCTGCGCCCTGCTGGTGGTGCTGTTCGCCGTGCTGGCCCTGCTGCTCCCGGCGAACTGGCAGCTCAACGACCGGATCATGATGATCGTCAGCGGTGTGCTGTTCGCCTGCGTGGGGCTGATGCTGGCCCGCCCCCGGGTGACCGCGGACGCGGAGGGCGTGACGGTGGTCAACTTCGTCCGCAGCCGCCGGCTCGCCTGGGCCGAGATCGTCCGGATCAACTTCCGCCAGGGCGACCCGTGGGCCACCCTCGACCTCGCCGACGGCACCTCGCTCGCCGCGGTCGGCATCCAGTCCGGCGTCGGCAAGGCCCAGGCGATCGCGGACGCCCGCGCGCTGCGCGACCTGGTCGAGCACCACAGCCGGGTCTGAACCGGACCACGCCCCGGGCCGGACGACGATCCGCGCCGGACAGCACCGGGACCTGCGGTTCCGCGACCCGGCGGGTCCCGAACACGCTTCCTACCGTCGCCCCGGCATGGTCTACGCTGGTAAAAGCGGGGCAAAACTTCAGCCCTGCCCGCAGGTCGTCCGACAAGAGCCCGACCTGACTCGAACCGACCTGAGGAGTGACACTCCCCCTCGATGGACGATCCGTCCGGTAGTACCTGCGCCGCCTCGCTTCCGACGCCCGGAAGGCAGGCGGCACTGTGATCACCGCCTGGCTGCTGTTGTTCGCGGCCGTCCTCCTGATCCTCGCCAACGGCCTCTTCGTGGCCGCCGAGTTCGCCTTCGTGACCGCCGACCGCGGCGCGGTGGAACGTTCGGCCGAGGCCGGAGACGCCAAGTCCGGCCGGGTCGCCAGGGCCCTGCGGCACCTCTCCTTCGAACTCTCCGGCGCCCAGCTGGGCATCACCGTCACCTCGCTGGTGGTCGGCATGCTCGCCGAGCCGGCCCTGTCGACCCTGCTGCGGCCCGTGATGTCGGGCATCGGCGTGCCCGACCCGGTCGCCCGCGGCGCCGCCGTGGTGGTCGGCATGGTGCTGGCCACCGTCGTGCAGATGGTGATCGGCGAGCTGGTCCCGAAGAACTGGGCGATCGCCCGCCCGCTCCAGGTGGCCCGCTCGGTCGCCGCCCCACACATGGCCTTCTCCTTCGTCTGCCGCCCGCTGATCAGCTTCCTGAACGGCGCCGCCGACAGGACGGTCCGGGCCTTCGGCATCGAGCCGCAGGAGGAGCTGGACCACGCCCGGACCCCGGCCGAGCTGGTCTCGCTGGCCCGCCACTCGGCCAAGGCCGGCGCGATAGACGAGGAGTCGGCGACCCTGTTCGTCCGCACCCTCGGCCTCGGCGAGCTGACCGCCGAGTCCGTGATGACCCCGCGGGTCGACGTCTCCGCCCTTCAACGCGACGCCACCGCCTCCGACGTCGTCAACCTGACCCGGGCCACCGGCCTGTCCCGCTTCCCGGTCTACGCCGACAGCCTGGACGAGGTCACCGGCATCGTGACGCTCAAGGACGCCCTCGCCGTCCCGGCCGCCCGGCGCGGTCTGGTGAAGGTCGGCGCGCTGGCCTCGCCGCCGCTGCTGGTGCCCGAGACCCTGTCCGCCGAGCGGCTGCTCGACCGACTGCGCCGCCTCCAGCCGATGGCCATCGTGGTCGACGAGTACGGCGGCACCGCCGGCGTCGTCACCGTCGAGGACATCGTCGAGGAGATCGTCGGCGAGGTGCAGGACGAGCACGACCCGGCCGACCGCCCCGAGCTGCTCCCGCTGCCGACCGTCGGCGGCCTGCCCGCCTGGGAGGCCGACGGCCGCGCCCGGCTCGACCAGCTGGAGGCCATCGGCCTGAACGCCCCGGACGGCCCGTACGAGACCCTGGCCGGTCTGGTCGCCGACCTGCTCGGCAAGCTCCCCGACGTGGGCGAGCAGGCCGGACTGCCCGGCTGGCGGTTCACCGTGACCGGCGTCGACCGGCACCGCACCAGCCAGGTCCGGGTGGAGCGCACCTCCGCGCCCGCCGTGTTCGGCGAGGACGAGGAGGGCGCCCGATGATCGTGCTGCAACTGGGCCTCGCCATCCTGCTGCTGCTCGGCAACGCGTTCTTCGTCGGCGCCGAGTTCGCCGTCGTGTCGGTGCGCCGCAGCCAGATCGAGCCGCTCGCCGAGGCCGGCCACAAGCGCGCCCGCACCGTGCTGCACGCGCTGTCCAACGTCTCCGCGATGCTGGCCGCCGCCCAGCTGGGCATCACCGTCTGCTCGCTGGGCCTCGGCGCGCTCGCCGAGCCGACCATCGCCGTGCTGCTGGAGGGCCCGTTCCACGCGATCGGCGTCCCGTCCGCACTGATGCACCCGCTCTCGTACGGGATCTCGCTCGCCCTCGTGGTCTTCCTCCACATGGTGATGGGTGAGATGGTGCCGAAGAACATGGCCATGGCCGGCCCGGAGAAGGCCGCGCTCTGGCTCGGCCCGCCGCTGGACCGGCTGGCCCGCTGGCTCACCCCGGTGATCCGGCTGCTGAACGCCTTCGCCAACGGCGTGCTGAAGCTGTTCCGGGTCGAGGCCAAGGACGAGGTCGAGTCGGTGTTCACCACCGAGCAGCTGATGTACCTGCTGGTCGACTCCCGGGACGCCGGCCTGCTCGACGAGGAGCGCCAGGAGCGTCTAGAGGACGCCCTGGAGATGGGCCGCCGCCCGGTCACCGACGTGCTGCTGCGGCCCGAGGAACTGGTCACCGTGGACCCGAAGGCGACCGCCGCCGAGGTCGAGGAGCTCGCCCTGCGCACCGGTTTCTCGCGCTTCCCGGTCACCGACGGCGACCCGGCCGGCCGCGGCTACCTCGGTTACCTCCACCTCAAGGACATCCTCGACGTGGAGGACCCGTCGGCGCCCGTCCCCGCCCGGCTGTGGCGGCCGATCACGGTGCTGCGCGGTGGCCTCCCGCTGGACGACGCCCTCGGCGCGATGCGCCGGGCCACCTGCCACCTGGCCGCCGTGCTGGACCAGGACGGCCGCACGGTGGGCGTAGTGATGCTGGAGGACGTGCTGGAGGAGCTGGTCGGCGAGATGCACGACCCCGACCACCGCACCACCGCCTAGCACACCCCTGGTCGGGACACCTCCGGTCGGTACACCTCCGTTCGCTGACGGCGTGTCCGCCCGTGGCGATTCCGCCCAGAGCGTTCAGCGGTTCCCACGCCGGCCACCCTCGGAGCAGGCTGGTCGGCATGAGACTTCTCCTGCTGGGTGGAACGAAGTTCGTCGGACGCGCCATCGCCGAGGAGGCCCTCGCCCGCGGATGGGAGGTGACGGCCCTCAACCGCGGCACGCAGCCCGCGCCCGAGGGCGTGCGGGTGCTGGTGGGCGACCGTACGGCCGAGGACGGCCTCGCAGCGCTCGCCACGGGGGAGTGGGACGCGGTGGTGGACACCTGGTCCTGGGCCCCGGCGGCGGTGCGCGACAGCGCCCGGCAGCTGTCCGGCCGGGTCGGCCACTACGCGTACATCTCCAGCCGGTCGGTGTACGACTACCCGCTGCGCGCCGGGGCGGACGAGACGGCGCCGGTGGTCCCCTCCTCCCCGGACCTGACCGGCGAGGTGGCCTACGCCGAGGCCAAGCGCGGCGCCGAACTGGCCCTGGACGCGGAGTACGGCGGGCGCGCCCTGCTGGTGCGCGCCGGGCTGATCCTCGGCCCGTACGAGAACATCGGCCGACTGCCCTGGTGGCTCAACCGGATCGCCCGCGGCGGCCCGGTGCTCGCCCCCGGCCCGCGCGAGACGGCACTGCAGTACATCGACGGCCGCGACCTCGCGATCTGGACCCTGGACGCGGTCGCGGCCCGCCTGGCCGGCCCGTACAACGTGGTCAGCCCGGCCGGCCACACCACCATGGGCGGGCTGCTGGCGGCCTGCGTCTCGGCCACCGGTTCGGACGCCGAGCTGCGCTGGACCGACCCGGAGCGGATCATCGCGGCGGGCGTCGAGCCGTGGACCGAGCTGCCGATCTGGCTGGCGCCGGGCGAGCTCCACGACTTCCTGCACGGCGCCTCGGTCGCCCGCGCGGTCGCCGCCGGGCTGCGCTGCCGCCCGGTCACCGAGACGGTCGCGGACACCTGGGCCTGGCTGCGGTCCATCGGCGGCGACGCCCCGCAGCGCGCCGACCGGCCGAACCTCGGGCTCGACCCCGAGCGCGAGGCGAAGCTGCTGCAGGGGTGAGGGGGCGCGGGGAGCCGTTCGGGCCCGGTGTCCTGGGTTCTGTCGTCCTGGGTTCCGGCGGACCCGGCAAGGACCCGAGAGACAGCCCCCTAGCCCCGGCCGTCGATCAGCTCCCCGTAGGCCTGCACCAGGTCCGGCAGCCGCAGCGTGGCCAGGTCCTCCCGGCCCGGCGGCTCGCGCAGCAGCGACAGCCGCAGGTCCCGGTAGGCGCAGGACTTCTCGTACAGGGTGCGGATGAACCGGCCGTTGCCCAGCTCGTCGATCCAGCCCTCGCGCACCACGTGGGTGCAGATGCTGGCCAGCTCCTCGGCGGCGTCCTCGTCCCAGCCGTCGCCGTCCCGGCCGGCCAGCGCCGCGCCGATGGCGGTCAGCTCGTCGGGGCGGTAGCTCGGGAAGTCGACCCGGGTGGTGAAGCGGGAGTTGAGGCCGGGGTTGGTGGCGAGCAGCCGGTTCATCCCCTCGGGGTAGCCGGCCAGGATCACCACCAGCCGGTCCCGGTTGTCCTCGGCCCGCTTCAGCAGCACCTGGAGCGCCTCGTCGCCGTACGCGTCGCCCTTGGTGTAGCCGGAGTTGGAGAGGCTGTACGCCTCGTCGATGAACAGCACGCCGTCCAGCGCGGAGTCGATCAGGTCGTTCGCCTTGACGGCCGTCTGGCCGAGGAACTCGCCGACCAGGTCGGCTCTTTGAGCCTCCACCAGGTGGTCGCCGGAGAGCAGGCCGAGGGCGTGGAAGACCCGGCCGAGGATCCGGGCCACGGTGGTCTTTCCGGTGCCGGAGGGGCCGGAGAAGACGAAGTGCCGCTTCGGCGGCTGGACCGGAAGGCCCTGCTCGGCGCGCAGCCGGCTCATTCTCAACTGGGCCGAGAGCGCCCGCACTTGGCGCTTGACCGGCTCCAGGCCCACCATCAGCGAGAGTTCGGCCAGTGCGGCGTCCAACTCCCGCTCGTCACCCACCGGTTGGGCGGAGGCCGGGGCGGGCGCGCGGCGGGGCTGCGCCTCGCCGCGGACCGGCAGCGGCGCGGGTGCGGCGGGGCCGACCGGGGCGCCCGAACCGGACCGCTCCCCGGCCGCCTGCGACGCCCCGTCGGCCGTCGGCCCGCTCGGAGCGCCGTCCGACACGTCGTCCACCAGACTCGCGTCCACCGAGGGCCCTCCTCCCGACGCGGCGGCCCCAGCCCCGAACTCCTCGCCGTAGAGCGGCCCTTCGGCGTACCCGGTGTCGTTCTGGTATCCCGGGTCGCCGCCCGCCCCGGCGGTCTCCAGCCCGCCCGAGTGCCCGTCCGTCAGCAGCCCGTCCGCGAGCGCGTCCTCCGCCGCGATCGCCGCCAGTCGGGCCGCGGTGTCCATGAACGCCGGATCCGCCCGGTGCACCGCCCGGTACAGCGGAAGCGCCGCCGCGCTGCGCCCGGCCCCCTCGTACGCCCGGGCCAGCCAGTAGCGCAGCTCCTTGCGCTGCGGCTGCTCGGAGCGGCAGCGCGCCAGCGAGGCGGCCAGCGGGGCCTGCGCCTGGGCGCACATGTCCAGCCGCACCCGCGCCATCCCGGCGAACAGCCCGGCCTCGATGCCCAGCAGCGGGTCGTCCAGCAGGTGGTCGGTGTCCCGGATCAACTGCTCCCAGTCCTTGAGCAGGTAGGAGCGGCAGGCGTACAGGAACTGGGCGGACGGGTCCTCGCTGGGCGCCGGGCACTGCTCCAGCGCCCGGTCCAGCTCGGCCAGGTGGCGGCCGTCCAGCCAGTGCGAGGCGTGCGCCAGCGCGAGATCGCGGGCGTCCTCCAGGACGGGCTGCACCCACCAGCCCAGCCAGTACCAGGAGCTGAGCGGTCGCCGGTGCAGCCGCCGCTGTTCGCCGAAGCGCTTCTGGTGGCGGTACATGGCCAGCAGTGCCGCCGAGGTGTCGCTGCGCAGCGCGTGCAGGCCGAGCCAGGCGTCGGCCATGCCGGGGTCCAGCCGGACGGCGGCCCGGAACTCCTCCTCGGCCCGGGCGTAGGCGCCGGCCGTGTAGGCGTCCATGGCGCGCAGCCAGGCGCGGTCGGCGAGCCGGTCCGGGCCGCCCGCCGTACTGTCGGAACTGTCCACCGTCGTCACTCACGCCCCCCGCGGTGTGGCCCGGGGCTCGGCCGGCGGTTCGCCTGAGCGCGGCCGGGCCGGTGGTCGGTAGCCCCCGGGGCGCATATACGCCTGCCAGGAATCGTACCGGCGCAGGGCTGATCCGGAAGGGTGCCGCACAGGGTCAAATGCGATCGCCCGCACGGTCGTTGAGCGGTCGGATGGCTGAAAAACCGAGGTGTGCCGACGGCGGGACGCGCTGCGGGAGGGGACCGGGCGGCGCCCCCGGCTCACGGGGGAACAAGCCGGGGACGCCGGGTCCGAGGCGGCCGGAACGCTGCGTTCCGGCGGCTGAGGAGAACCTAGATCCTGGTGATGTCGCAGGTCAAGGGCTTGTTGAAGGTTCACCGACGGTGCCTGGGAGGATCCGCCCGGTCACCCCGTCCACGCGCGTAGCGGCGTACGGGCGGCTCGGGTCGGCGGCGAAGTGCGCCGCCTCCGCGCGCGCCCAGCCGGCCCAGAACTCAGCCAGTTCCGGACCGTCCCGCTCCTCACCCCGCCGACGGGCCGCGACGGCGTCCAGTTCCATCCAGATCACCCGCGCCAGCCGGGACCGAACGTCCCGGCGCCCGGCGCCGACCCCCTCCACCAGCACCACCGGGGCGGCCGGCACCGCGGCGGTGGTCGCGAAGCGGCGCAGCGTCCAGTCGTACACCCGGTACGCGGCGTCCCGGCCGGCCGCCAGCGGCTCCAGCACCTGCTCGTGCAGCCGCCCGGTCCACTCGAAGGGCTCGGTGTGGGTGGCCAGGTCGTCGAGGTGGACCACCGGAGCCCCGTCGAGCGCCGCCGCCAGCCGCCCGGCGAAGGTGGTCTTGCCGGAGCCCGCGTGCCCGTCCACCGCGACCAGCCGCACCGGCCCGCAGGACGGCGGCAGCGCCCGCAGCTCGGCGGCGAGCGAGGTCAGCGCGTCGCCGGTCGCGGGCGGACGGCGGGAGGGGAGGGTTCCGAAAACAGCCACAACGTCAACCCTACGGTGCCGTAGCCCACCACTGCGGACAGTTCATCTGTGCTGGTCGTGACGCCGGGGCGGGTTTCGGGCATACTCGCTTCGCCACGCCTGTGAACGGCCGTTCACCGCAACCCGGTGCCGGTCGGGCCGACCTGCCACACCCGCGCCGGACCAGCCGACACCCTCGGTCCGGCGCCCGATCGAGGAGGCGACCGCCGCCATGACCCCGTCCCCCGTGAAAGCCGTGGAGCGCCAGCTGCCGAGCGAGGAGGCCCGCGAGCTGTTGAGCCTCACCCGGGACCTGGTCCAGCGCGAACTGCAGCCGCGCGCCGCGGAGGACGAGGCCGCCGACCGCTTCCCCCGGGATGTCTTCCGCACCCTCGGCGAGGCCGGCCTGCTGTCCCTCCCGTACGACGAGAAGTACGGCGGCGGCGAGCAGCCCTACGAGGTGTACCTGCAGGTACTGGAGGAGCTCGCGGCCGGCTGGCTGGCGGTCGGCCTCGGCGTCAGCGTGCACACCCTGTCCTGCCACGCGCTGGCCACCTTCGGCACCGACGAGCAGCGCGACGAGTGGCTGCCCGGCATGCTCTCCGGTGAGCAGCTCGGCGCCTACTGCCTCTCCGAGCCGCAGTCCGGATCGGACGCGGCCGCCCTGCGCACCCGCGCCGACCTGGACGGCGACGAGTACGTCGTCAACGGCACCAAGGCATGGATCACCCACGGCGGACAGGCCGACTTCTACAGCGCCCTGGTGCGCACCGGCGTCGACGGCCCCAAGGGCATCAGCTGCCTGCTCGTCCCCGGTGACCAGCAGGGCCTGTCGGCCGCGCCGCCGGAGCACAAGATGGGCATGCGCTCCTCGCCGACCGCCCAGCTGCACTTCGACGGCGCCCGGGTCTCCCGCGACCGGCTGATCGGCGAGGAGGGGCAGGGCTTCCAGATCGCGCTCGCCGCGCTGGACTCCGGCCGCCTCGGCATCGCGGCCTGTGCGATAGGCGTCGCCCAGGCCGCGCTGGACCTCGCGGTGGACTACGCCCGCACCCGGCGCCAGTTCGGCCGTCCGATCGCCGAATTCCAGGGCCTGTCCTTCATGCTCGCCGACATGGCCACCCAGATCGAGGCCGGCCGCTCGCTCTACCTGGCCGCCGCGCGGCTGCGGGACGCGGGCCGGCCGTTCTCCAAGGAGGCGGCCATGGCCAAGCTGTTCTGCACCGACACCGTGATGCGGGTGACCACCGACGCCGTCCAGGTGCTCGGCGGCTACGGCTACACCCAGGACTTCCCGGCCGAGCGCTTCATGCGCGAGGCCAAGGTGCTGCAGATCGTCGAGGGCACCAACCAGGTCCAGCGCCTGGTGATCGGCCGCCACCTCACGAAGGCCTGACAGGCCTTCCCCGAATACGGCCTCCGGCCGTCACTCCAGGGTGCGGAGTGACGACCGGAGGCATTTCCGATCGAGCGTCAACTCGCCTGCGGCGAGCGGCGGTCAGTGCCGGACCAGCCGCCGGCGCTGCTCCGGGATGACCGGCTTGACCGGGGCGACCTGCCGCGCGGCCTGAGCCGGGACGGCCGCGGTCCGCGCCGGGCGGTGCACCAGCGCGTGCGAGAACGGCTGGGTGCGCCAGTCGAGTCCGCTCGGGAGCTTGAACAGCGCGCCGAACCCGGCCGGGCGGGAGTCCTCCGGGGCCTCCACCTCCGCCAGGTCGTCGGTCAGCGTGCCCGAA
This sequence comes from Kitasatospora sp. NPDC018058, assembly GCF_044327205.1. NCBI lineage: Bacteria > Bacillati > Actinomycetota > Actinomycetes > Kitasatosporales > Streptomycetaceae > Kitasatospora > Kitasatospora sp. NPDC018058. The sequence goes on from NZ_JBIRFA010000017.1 coordinate 74,860, forward strand.
CCCGGGCAGATCGCGGGGGCGAAGGGGTTCCAGGCGGTGGGCAGCAGGGCGTGCTGCGGGAGCCGCTCCTCATCCGCCACCAGGGCGATCGGACGGCGGCACTCGGGGCAGTGGACCCGGAAGATCTCCCAGGCCTCGGCGTCGCCGGGGTCGCTGTCCGGCGCGTGGTCGACCGCGAGGTCTTCGCGGCCGGTCATATCGTCGGTCTCGTCGGCGCCCAGCACGCGCTGGTCAGTAGCAGGCATGAGGATCCCCCTAGGATCGGGCCCGGCGTGGTCGCCCAGGGCCACAACCAGCACTTCCCTGCGATTCGGGCTCATAACCCTGCGGCGTTGTGCACCGTGATGCACCGGGTGTGTCCTTGGCCACACCGCTCGCCACATGCACCCGGCACTTGCCCGTGTGACACCTGCAATCCCTCCAGTGATCGCCCGCTCGCCTCCGTGCGCTCTTGACCAGGCGCCGACGTTCACCCTCCTTGCCCGCCCTCGGGCCGGAGCGGCCACCCTCCGGCGCTCGTTCCCCGTTCCCCGTTCCCCGCTCGCCGCTCGCCGTTCCCCGCTCGCCGTTCCCCGCTCGCCGCTCGCCGCTCGCCGTTCCCCGCTGGTCGCTCGTCGCTCGTCGCTCTCGGCGCCGGCGCACCCTTCGGCTCGGGCGGTGCGCCACCGTGTGAGCCCCCCGTGCGTTCGAGCGGGTAGGTTTGCGCACTGTGGAGGATCTCGACCAACGCATCGTCCAGCTGCTCCTTGAGGACGGCCGGATGAGCTACACGGACCTGGGCAAGGCCACCGGCCTGTCCACCTCGGCGGTGCACCAGCGGGTGCGCCGCCTCGAACAGCGCGGGGTGATCCGCGGCTACACCGCGATCATCGACCCCGACGCCGTCGACCTGGCGCTGACCGCGTTCATCTCGGTCAAGCCCTTCGACCCCAGCGCGCCCGACGACACCCCGGAGAGACTGGCCGGCCTGCCCGAGATCGAGGCCTGCCACAGCGTCGCCGGCGACGAGAACTACATCCTCAAGGTGCGCGTCGGCGCCCCCGGCGACCTGGAGGACCTGCTCGCCCGCATCCGCAGCGCCGCCGGCGTCTCCACCCGCACCACCGTCGTGCTCTCCACCCCGTACGAGGCCCGACCCCCGAAGCTCTGAAGGCCGGGCCGGACTTCTCGGCGTGAAAGCAAGGTGCAGACTTAGCGGCATGACCGAACGCACCCTCCCCCCTTGCCCGCCCTCGGGCAGGAGGGGCCCACGAACCGTCCTGCTGCGCGGCGGCGCCGTCTACAGCCCCGCCGACCCCTTCGCCACCGCGATGCTCGTGGAGGGCGAACACATCGCCTGGGTCGGCAGCGACGGCGCCGCCGAGGCGTACGCCGCCACCGCCGACGAGATCGTCGAGCTGGACGGTGCCCTGGTCACCCCCGCCTTCGTGGACGCCCACGTCCACGCCACCTCCACCGGCCTGGCGCTCACCGGCCTCGACCTCACCGGCAGCCCCTCGCTGGCCGCCACCCTGGCCGCCGTCACCGCCTTCGTCGAGGCCCGGCCCGAGCCCGGCGGGGTGCTGATCGGCCACGGCTGGGACGAGAGCGGCTGGCCCGAGGGCCGCCCGCCGACGCTCGCCGAACTCGACGCCGCCGCCCGCGGCGCCGCGCTCTACCTCTCCCGCACCGACGTGCACTCCGCGCTCGCCACCACCGCGCTGCGCACCCTCACCGAAGGCCTCACCGAGCGGCCCGGCTTCGACGCCGAGGGCCCGCTCACCAAGGACGCCCACCACGCCGTCCGGCAGACCGCGCTCGCCCACCTCACCCCCGAGCAGCGCCGCCGGGCCCAGCGCGCCATCCTCGACCGCGCCGCGGAACTCGGCATCGGGGCCCTGCACGAGTGCGCCGGCCCGGAGATCTCCTCGGAGGCCGACCTGGCCGCCCTGCTGGAGTTGGCCGCCACCGGCGACGGCCCCGAAGTCTTCGGCTACTGGGGCGAGTCGGGCGGAGTCGAGACGGCGCGCAGGCTCGGCGCCGTGGGCGCCGGCGGCGACCTCTTCGTGGACGGCGCGCTCGGCTCCCGCACCGCCTGCCTGCACACCCCGTACGCCGACGCCGAGCACACCGGCACCGCCTACCTGACCGCCGAGCAGGTCGCCGACCATGTCGTCGCCTGCACCGAGGCCGGGATCCAGGCCGGCTTCCACGCCATCGGCGACGCCGCCCTGGCAGCGGTCGTCGAGGGCGTCCGCGCGGCCGGCGAGCGGGTCGGCGCGGGCCGGGTCAAGGCCCTGCGCCACCGCGTCGAGCACGCCGAGGCGCTGGACGACAAGGCCATCGCCGCCTTCGCCGAACTCGGCCTCACCGCCTCCGTCCAGCCCGCCTTCGACGCCGCCTGGGGCGGCCCGGACGGCATGTACGTGCAGCGCCTCGGCGCCGAGCGGGCCGCCGCCCTCAACCCCTTCGCCGCGCTGCTGCGGGCCGGCGTCCCGCTGGCCTTCGGCTCGGACGCCCCGGTCACCCCGCTCGACCCCTGGGGCACCGTCCGCGCGGCCGCCTTCCACCAGACCCTGGAACACCGGATCTCCGTCCGCGCCGCCTTCACCGCCCACACCCGCGGCGGCTGGCGTGCGATCGGCCGCGACCAGGACGGTGTGCTGGTCCCCGGCGCGGTCGCCAGCTACGCGATCTGGGCCGCCGAGGAACTGGTCGTCCAGGCCCCCGACGCCCGGGTGGCCGGCTGGTCCACCGACCCGCGCTCCGGCACCCCCGGCCTGCCCGACCTCACCCCTGGCCGCGAACTGCCCGCCTGCCTGCGCACCGTGGTCCGCGGCCGCACCGTGCACCGGCGCTAGGACCTGCCCGGCACGATCCGCCGGACAGGCCCCCGACCGGACGCAGCGCTTAATCGGATGAAGGGGCGGGCCGCCGCGTCCTAGGTTGACCACCATGACGACCGAACCGCTGGTGCCCGCCGACTTCACCGTCCCGCGCGAGCTGCTCGCCCCGGAGTTCCGCCTGGAACCGCTGGGCGAGCAGTACAACGCCTCCGACCACGCCGCGTGGACCGGCAGCATCGACCACATCCGCGCCACCCCCGGCTGGGCCGGCCGCGGCTGGCCGCCCGTCGACGGGATGCCCCCGGAGCGGAACCTCGCCGACCTGCGCCGCCACGCCGCCGACTTCGAGGCCCGCACCGGCTTCACCTACACCGTCCTGGAACCGGACCGGGACGAGGTGATCGGCTGCGTCTACATCTACCTGGACCGCGAGGACCCGTCCGTGGTCTCGGTCAGCTCCTGGGTCCGCGCCGACCGTGCCGCGCTGGACGCCCCGCTGTACCGGGCCGTCTCCGCCTGACTCGCCGAGCACTGGCCGCTGGGCGAGGTCCGCTACGCCGAGCGCTGACCCGAGCGCTGACCCGGGCGCCGGTCGGGACGCGGGCAGGCCGGGCGAGGGGTGGCCGGGCGAGGGCCGGCCCCACCACCCTGACCTCCCGTCGCACTGACGTTCCGGGGTACCGTCTTCGGACAGCGTCCGAACAGCAAGCCCCAGGAAGATGGTGCGCCGGTGGCCATGCCCGTCACCCAGGAGCGGTCCGGGACCGCTCCCGAGCCGCAGGACCCGGCCCCCACGCCCGGCCGTGCCGCCCGCGCCCTCGCCAAGGTCCGCGCCGGGCTGCCCCGGACCGGCCTCGCCGCCCTGGCCGGCCTGCTGCTCGCGCTCGCCTTCCCGCCCTTCGACCTCTGGCCGCTGTCCCTGCTCGGCGTCGCCTCGCTCTCGCTGCTCACCCGCGGCCGCACCTTCCGCCAGGGCCTGTGGACGGGCTTCGCCTTCGGTGTGCCGTTCTTCCTGATGCTGCTCAGCTGGCTGCGGGTGGTCGGTTGGGACGCCACGATCGGCCTGTCCATCGTGGAGGCGCTGTTCCTGGCCCTGCTCGGCGGCGCGCTGGCGCTCACTTCCCGGCTGCCCGGCTGGCCGCTCTGGGGAGCCTGTCTGTGGATCACCCAGGAGTGGGCACGCGACCGGCTGCCGCTCGGCGGCTTCCCCTGGGGCCGGCTCGCCTTCGCCAACACCGCCACCCCGTACACCCCGCTGGCCGCGATCGGCGGCGCGCCGCTGGTGACCTTCGCCGTCGCCCTCTCCGGCGCCCTGCTGGCCTGGGCCGCGCTGCGCCTGCGCGGGCCGCGCAAGGCCCCGCAGGCGGCCGCGCTGGCGGCGCTCGGCGCGGTCGCCGCGCTGCTGGCCGGCTACCTCGTCCCGGTGCCCACCGCCGCGGACGACACCGTCAAGGTCGCCATCGTCCAGGGCAACGTGCCCAACCCGGGCATGGACTTCCTGGGCCGCCCGATGATGGTCCTGAACAACCACGCCTCGGCCACCGAGCGCCTCGCCGCCGACATCCAGGCGGGCAAGGTCGCGCGCCCCGACGTCGTGATCTGGCCGGAGAACTCCTCCGATCTGGACCCGTTCAGCGACCCGCTGGCCCGCCAGCGCATCGACGAGGCGGTCCGGGCCGTCGGCGTGCCCACCCTGGTCGGCACCCTGGTGGACGGCCCGGACGCGCAGCACGTCCAGAACGAGGGCATCGTCTGGGACCCGCAGACCGGCCCCGGTGCCTCCTACACCAAGCAGCACCCCGTCCCCTTCGGCGAGTACGTGCCCTTCCGCGCCCAGCTGATGAAGGTGATCACCCGCCTCCAGCGGGTCGCCCGGGACTTCTGGCCCGGCGACCACAACGGCGTCATGCAGCTCGGCCCGGCGAAGATCGGCGACGTGATCTGCTTCGAGGTGGCCTACGACGAGATCGTCCGGGACACCGTGGACAGCGGTGCCCGCGTCCTGGTGGTGCAGACCAACAACGCGACCTACGCCGAGACCGGCCAGCCCGAGCAGCAGCTCGCGATGAGCCGGCTGCGCGCGGTCGAGCACGGCCGGGCCGTCCTGATCGCCGCCACCAGCGGCATCAGCGCGGTGATCGCCCCGGACGGCACGGTCGAGCAGCGCACCCAGGAGCTGACCCCGGCCGAGCTGTCCGCGACCGTCCCGCTGCGCGACGGCACCACGGTGGCCGACCGGGTCGGCGCCGCCCCGGAGTGGACACTGGCGATCGGGGGCCTGCTGGCCTGCGGCGCCGCGGTGCTGGTCGGCCGACGCAAGAAGACCGCCGCCGGAACACCGGCCGCCGGGGAACCGTTGGACCAGGTGGTGCCGTAGCCGGCCCGGACCTTCCGTGCGGCGCGCAGAGCACCGCTTGGAGTGGATTCGTACCGTGACCCAGCAAGCTACCCCCACCCGTCCGGTCCCGCGTAGCAGGCTCCGCCGGGTGCTGCCGCTGCTGATCACCGCCTGGCTGGTGCTGGAGATCTGGCTGCTGGTCCAGGTGGGCTCGTGGCTGGGCGGCGGCACCGTCCTGCTGCTGCTCATAGCCGGCGCGGTGATCGGCGGCTCGCTGATCAAGCGGGCCGGGCTGAAGGCGCTGGCGGCGGCCGTCGAACAGAGCAAGAACCCGCAGTCCCAGCAGCCGCAGACCGGCACCAGCATGACCGTGCTGGCCGGCCTGCTGCTGATCGTCCCCGGCTTCCTGTCGGACCTGATCGCCCTGACACTGCTGTTCCCGCCCACCCGGGCGCTCTGGCGGGCCGCCGGGCGCCGGGTCGCGGACACCGCGCTGCGCAGCACCTCCGCCGTCGGCGCCGACCCGTTCGCGGACGCGGTGCGGCTGCAGGAGCAGATGCGCATCCACCGCCCGGACGGCAAGGTGATCCAGGGCGAGGTGGTCGAGCCGGACGCCGGCCCGCGCGGCCCGCAGGGCCCGGACACCACCTACCGTCCGCCGATCACCGGCTGACCCGGCTGACCCGTTCGGGGGCCGCCCGCCCGGGCGGCCCCCGGTCCGTCACTCGACTCCGTCCTGCGCGAGCTCCGGACGGCGCGAACGTCCCGGGCAACGCGAAAGGGACCCTGGTGACCAGGGTCCCTTTTCGCGTCCTCCCGCCCAGCGGCGGGAGCGAGGTGTGTCAGGCGCTCTTACGGGTGTCCCGCGGGTGCACCGCGAGGTTCATCCCGCCGGAGCGGAGCACGGCCAGCCGTTCGGCCAGCACCTCCTCCAGCTCCTCGCGCGTCCGGCGCTCCATCAGCATGTCCCAATGGGTGCGCGTGGGCTTGACCTTCTTCTCCTCCGGCTCGTCACCGTCGAGAAGTGTCGCTTCCTGGCCACAGAAGCGGCATTCCCAGGTCGGGGGGATCTCCGCCTCGACCGAGAAAGGAACCTCGAATCGGTGTCCGTTCTGACATGCGTACTCGACGGTCTGGCGGGGAGCCAGATCGATACCACGGTCGGTCTCGTAGCTAGTGGCCCCGAGTCGCGTGCCGCGGAGAGCTCGCTCGCTCATGAATCGTGCCTCCCGGGCTTATGGCCCACAGGACTAGTGGTCGCTGTTCTTCGTCGTTCGGTCAACGCTCGGCTTCCGACGAAGATTCCCGTCCCGGGACATGCGTCGTCTGTCGTGCCGCCCCTGTTTGTACCCACCAGCGCCCGATTTGTCACATCTGGCCGGTGATATCACCCCGAGTGTCACCTATTTCACATCCGGTGATCGGTCGGGCTTTCCATGTCGAGCGTACCGGGACGGGATTCGACGGCCGTCGCCGCCCCCGCCCCGGACGGTCAGGAGATCGGTCGGGAACGGATCATCGGCTCGGTCTTGCCGAGGTCGACCGGGTGGGCCGCCGGCGCCCCGTCGGCGGGGATCGTCGGCGCTCGCTCCGGACGGGGCGGGGCGGCGGGGGCCGCCTCGGTCCGGCTGTCGCGGTGCGGCAGCAGGGCGATCACCGCGTCCCGCAGCTGCGGCGGGGCCTCGTCGTCCAGCGGGTCGACGGTGGCGGGCACCTGGAGCCGGACCGGGGCGCCGTTGCCGATCCGGGCGTAGCCGCGGCCGATCGGGGCGTGGGCGGCGGGCACGATGTCCAGCGGCGCGCCGAGCGCGGCGTGGCCCTCGTCGGGCCCGGCCGGGCCGAGCAGTACCCGGGCCCGGGTGGTGGCGCGGACGGTCGGGGTGATCCGGTCCCGGGCCTCCAGGTCGTCGGCGATCACCACGGTGACCCGGGCGGCCCGGCCGTGCCGCAGCGGCAGCTCCAGCAGGTCCTGCGGGTCGGGGCGGCCCTCGGCGTGGGCGAGCTCGCTCAGCTCGGTCGGGTGGTCCAGCAGCAGCCACAACGGCCGGGTGGCGTCCGCGGGCGGGGCGGTGCCGGCGTGCCGGGCGGCGTTCAGCGCGGCCAGTCGGCGGTCGGTCTCGTGGGTGGCCCACTCCAGCGCGGCCAGGGCCCCGTGCAGGCTGGTCTCCACGGTGTGCACCCCGGGCCGGTTCACCAGGCAGGCGTGCTCCCCGGTGCCGGCGCCGTCGATCACCACCAGGTCGGCGTACGGGAGGGCCTGGAGCGCCACCGAGCGGAGCAGGCTGGAGGTGCCGTGGCCGGTGACCCCGAGGGCCAGCAGGTGCGGCTCGGAGGAGCGTGGGCCGGTGCGCCAGACCACGGGCGGCTGCTGGGTGGTGGTGCCGCCCTGACTGACCGGGATGGTGCGGGCGGTGCCGTCCTCGTCGGTGAAGCCGAGCACGATCTCGCCCGGGGCGGCCACGAAGCGCTGGGCCACGATGTCGGTGGGCAGCGGGGCCATCGCGGTGATCCGCAGCCGGTTGGACTCCTCGTCCCAGTCGAAGCGGTACTCCCGGGCCCGCCCGGCCTTGCCCTGGACGACCTGTTCGATCCGGGCCCGGGCGGTCGGTTCGGTGTCGGTGAAGTACGCCGGGTAGCCGAGCTCCAGCCGGCAGAGCCGGCCCTCGCCGTCGAACTCCCAGGAGCTGAAGGCGCTCTTGTAGCTGCCCTCGAAGTGGTACAGCGGGTTGGCGTCCTCGGGCCCGCACAGGTACGGGGTGAGCGCCGAGTAGAGGGCGCTCAGTTTGACGTCGGCGACGTCGGGCGCCGGCGGGGCGGGCGGCGCCTTGGGGGTCCGGCCGGCCCACGCCGCGCTGGCCATCAGGGCGATCAGCGCGAACAGCAGGCCGTGCGGCAGCAGGTAGATGCCGATCAACGTCGCGGCGGTGAGGAACAGCGTCGGGCCGCGGCGTTCCTGCGGGGTGGCCTGCCAGCGGGTCTTGGCCCAGCCGGCCTGGTGGCGCAGGCCCCGGCCGATCACGGCGAGCGGGGCGAACATGTCGGAGGCGTGGTCCCCGGCGGTTCGGGCGACCTCACGGCCCTTGCTGAGATGGCGGTGGAGCGGCATTCCGTGACTCCCCGGGCGAGTGGGACGGGTGGGGTGGGAGGGGACTGCTCGGGTAGCGACGGGGCCCGGGGCGGTGGGATCCGCGCCCGGGCCCGTACGGGGAGTGGCGGTCCTAGAACTTGATGCCGCCGAGCAGGCTCGCCAGGCTGGCGCCGCCTGCCGTGATGCTCGGGGCGATCGAGGAACCGGCGATGTAGAAGCCGAAGAGGGCGCAGACGATGGCGTGCGACATCTTCAGGCCGTCTCTGCGGAAAAACAGAAAGGCGACCGTGCCGAACAGGACGAGCGCGGAGACATTGAGGATCACGTTCTGCTCCTCGGGAGGGGGCGGGGGACAGTGTTACGTAAAGTGCCCCAATCGTGACAAAAAGTAATAGATGATGGAATGGCGCAAATGGGTGGTTCTGCCGTTCAATACCGCCCGGGAGAGCGGACGGGGGTATGCGAACCGGCCGGGGTGGGGGCCTTGTGTCGCAGGGATTCGGTGCGGCTGGGCATTCCCGGCGGGTGGGTGGGAAGTTTCCGGGGGGTCCGAAAGGTTCCCTCGAACGGCTGCGCAACCCGTACGGCCGCGTGTCGTTCCGGTGCGGAACGCCATCCGGAATCCGGACACCCGCTGGCCCGACTTCCCGTCGGCCGCTACGGTGCGGTACGCACGCTCCCCCGTCAGCTCTCAGGAAGGCAGCCCGCCATGACCGATGTCCCCGACGCCGAGGTGATCGCGCTCGCCGGGAAGCTCTTCGACGCCGCCCGGGCCGGTGACACCGCCACCCTGACCGCCGCCGTCGACGCGGGCGTCTCCGCGGACCTCACCAACGGCAGCGGCGACACCCTGGTCATGCTCGCCGCCTACCACGGCCACGCGGCCACCGTCGAGGCGCTGCTCGACCGCGGAGCCGACCCGAACCGGGCCAACGACAAGGGCCAGACCCCGCTGGCCGGGGCCGTCTTCAAGGGCACCGTGGACGTCGTCGACGCCCTGCTGGCCGGCGGCGCCGACCCCGGGGCCGGCTTCCCCTCCGCCGTCGACGCCGCCGCGATGTTCGGCAAGAGCGAGCTGCTCGCCCGGTTCGAGGGCCGCTGAGACGAGGTCGTAGGCTTTTCAACCATGGAGAGCACCGCCACCAAGGACACCGGCACCGTCGAGTTCCGCATCACCGGCTACGCCCACCCCGACGCCCAGGCCCTGTCGGCGGAGGTGCAGCAGGAGTACGTCCGCCGCTACGGGGACCCGGACGAGACCGTGATGCACCCCGAGGACTTCGACGCGCCCGCCGGACTGTTCATGATCGCCTACCTGGGCGGCCGCCCGGTCGCCTGCGGCGGCTGGCGGGCCAAGCAGGCCGGCCCGGACGGGCTGCGCGACGGTGACGCCGAGCTGAAGCGGATGTTCGTGATCCCCGACGTCCGCGGCCGCGGCCTGGCCCGGGCCGTGCTGCGCCGCCTGGAGCAGACCGCCGTCGAGGCCGGGCGCACCCGCTTCATCCTGGAGACCGGCACCGAGCAGCCCGAGGCCATCGCGCTGTACGAGTCCGAGGGCTACGTCGCGATCCGGAAGTTCGGCATCTACAAGGACCACCCGCTGAGCGTCTGCCTCGGCAAAGAGCTCGCCGCGGCGGTCTGATCGCCCGCCGCGCCGGGTAGGCTCCCCGTCGGCCGGAAGGGCCCTGGAGGGGGACGGATGAGCCACCAAGCGCCTGGAGCCGACCGGCTCCCCGACCTGACCCGGCGCGACGGGGAGCTGGACCGGCTGGTCCGGGACGGCGTGCGCACCGTCGGCGCGGGCGCCGTCTGGGCGGTCGGCGACGCCGACGGCACGCTCGGCGGCGGCAGCCACGGAGTGCTCGGGCAGGGCCCGTACGCGGAGTTCACGCCCGGGCCGGACACCCGGTACGACCTTGCCAGCCTCACCAAGATCGTCGCGCTCTGGCCCTGCGCCGGCGCGCTGTGGCAGTCCGGCCGGCTGCCGCTGGAGGAACCGCTCGGCCGCTGGTGGCAGCCCGCCACCGGGCACCCCGCCGGGGCGGTGACGGTCCGGCAACTCCTCGCGCACACCGCCGGAATGCTCCCGTACACCCGCTTCGAGCAGCTCTACGGGCGGGAGCCCGCCGCGATCCGGGCCGGGGTGGTCTCCGCCCCGCTGCACCGCCGACCGGGCACCGCCGTCGAGTACACCGACCGTGCCGCCGTGCTGATGACGTACCTGGTCGAGGACCTCGGCGGTGCGCCGCTGGACGAACTCGCCGTGCGCTGGGTCTGGCGGCCGCTGGGCATGGGCGACACCCGGTACGGGCCGCTCGGCGCCGCGGAGACCGCCCGTACCGCGCCCACCGAGTACGAGGAGTCGGTCGGCGCCCATCTGCGCGGCCTCGTGCACGACCCCTCGGCCCGGCTGCTCGGCGGGGTCTCCGGCAACGCCGGGGCCTTCTCCACCGCCCGCGACCTCGCCCGCTTCCTCACCGCCCTGCTCGCCCCGCCGCCCCGACTGCCCTGGGGCGAAGCGTGGATCACCGAATCACTGCGCGAGCAGACCGGCGGCCTGGCTCCCGCCCGCGGGCTGTCCTGGCTGTACGCCCCCGGCACCGAACCCGCCGAGGGCACCTTCGTCCACTACGGCTTCACCGGCACCGGCTTCTGGGTCTCCCGGCGGCTCGGCCGCTGGGCACTGCTGCTCACCAACAAGGTGCACCACGACCGGACCACCCAGCCGCTCACGGACCTGCGCAACGCCTTCCGGCGAGCGGTGTTCGGGTAGGGCCCGCCTCTCGGGTCCTTGCCCGATCCGACGGAACCCGAGGGACGGGCCCTGGCACTCGATCGGGTGGATCAGGTGCGAACCACCTTTGGTGCGGCGGTGATCGGGCACGGTGGCGGCGACAGGGCGGCACCCGGTGAAGGAGGCGCGATGACGGAGACCTGGACACTCTCGGAAGCGGAGTGGCTGTCCGGGCTGGTGCGCGCCTACATCGGGTGCAGCGTGCTGCTCACCGACGAGCAGGGCAAGGTCCTGCTGCTGAAGCCGGGTTACCGCGACCGGTGGCAGTTCCCCGGCGGCGGGATGGACCCCGGGGAGGCGCCTGCCGAGTGCGCCGCGCGGGAACTGCGCGAGGAGACCGGGCTGGTGGTGGGGGGCGGACTGCGGCTGCTGGTGGTGGAGTGGCGCGAGGCGATCCCCGATCAGGGCCGGTACGCCCACCCCGCCGTGCACTTCATGTTCGACGGCGGCACGGTCGGGGCGGATGCGATCGTCCGCCTCCAGCCCGAGGAGATCGCCGACCACGGCTACTTCACCCCCTCCAAGGCCGCCGCCCTGCTGCACCCCTGCGCGACGCGCCGACTCACCGGGGCCCTGGAGGTCCGGCGGACCGGCACCGCCGCGCTGTTGCACTCGGCGGGGTACGTGGGGTGACCGGGGATCAGATCAGGGTGCTCCAGTAGTACCAGAATCGGTTGAGGACCAGCAGCGCGATCACCGCCGCCCACAGCACCGGCAGCGCCCCGTGGTAGCGCGCCGCCTCCCGGACGACCGCCCGCATCCTCGGGCCGACCGGGATCACGCCCGTCCGCAGGTTGTGCAGGGTGGTGTACCAGAACAGCACCACCACCGTGGCCCACACCACCATGCAGTACGGGCACAGCGCGCCGATGTCGTACAGCGCCTGGTCGATCAGCCAGTGCGTGAAGACGACGCCCAACGCGGTCCCGGCGTGCAGGCCCAGCCAGAACCAGCGCCGGTACGCGGCGCCGGCCAGCAGCCCCGCGCCGATCGCCGCCAGCGCGCCGAAGGCGGCCAGGCCGAGCAGTGGGTTCGGGAAGCCGAACACCTCGGCCTGCTCGGTGCGCATCACCGAACCGCAGCTGATCACCGGGTTGACGTTGCAGCTGGGGACGTAGGACGGGTTCTCCAGGATGCGCAGCTTGTCGAAGGTCAGGACGGCCGAGGCGGCCAGTCCGATCAGCCCGCCGAGGAACAGCAGGACCGCGAACGCCCGGCCGGCGCCGATCGGGGCTCGGCCGGCGGCGTCGGGGGCGGGTTGGGAGAGGTGCACGGTGGTCGCGGCGGTCATGGGCAGCACACTCCGGTGGCTGGCTGGGAGGGGCCGGCCCGGCCGGGAGTTCGGCCGGGCCGGTGGTGCCGTGCGGTGCGAGCCGGGTGGGCCTACTGGAGGCCGGCGGCCTGCTTGACCTGCGCGGTGAACTGCTCCGGCGTCGCGGTGGCGTTGCCGGCGAACAGGTTGATCGGCTTGCCGTCGACCTTGACCGTCGGGGTGCCGGTCACCTGGCTGTTGTTGAACGCGTCGGCGACCTTCGCCGCCCACGGCGCGTAGGTCTTGTCGGTGACCGCCTTCACGAAGGCGTCCGTCTTCAGGCCGGGCACCTGGCCGGCCAGGTCCAGGATGTGGTCGACGTCGCCGAAGCCGTCCTCGCGCTCGTCCGGCTGGTTGGCGTACAGCACGTCGTGGAACGCCTTGAACTTGTCCACGCCCTCGTTCAGCGCGGCGCCGGCGGCGGCCAGCGCGGTGCGCGAGCCCTTGCCGCCGAGGTTCTTGTCCAGGAAGGCCGCCAGGTGGAACTCCACCTTGATCTGGCCGTCCTCGGTGAGCTGCTTGACGGTCTGGCCGTTCGCCGCCTCGAAGTGCTTGCAGACCGGGCAGCGGAAGTCCTCGTACACCTCCATGGTGTGCGGGGCGTCGGCCTTGCCGTAGGTGATCACCGTGCCGTCCGGGCCGGTGGCGTTGGCCGGGACGACCAGCTGGCCCGCGGAGGAGGCCGCGGAGGCCTTGTCGTCCTTCTTCGAACCGTTGACCGCGAGCGCGACACCGCCCGCGAGGGCGAGGACGACGACGGCGGAGACGGTCACGACGATCCGCTGACGGCGCTTGGCCGCCAGCTGCTCGCGGCGCTGGGCCTCCTGGATCCGCTCACGGGCACTGATTCGCTTGGGGGACTGAGCCATGGGGGAGTCAACTCCTGTACGCGGCGCGCGGGTGCGCGCGGGGAGCCGCACACGGGTGCGGCGGGGTCGGTGAACGCGGGAGTCGTGCGCACTGCCTGCGGGCGTACGGGGCCGGTCGGCCGGTACGCGTGTGATGCGGAACTGATCAGCAGGCAGGCGCGAAGGACGGCGGACCACGGCGGGGCGCCGGGCTCAGCACCACGTCCTCGCGGCGCGGCCGCGCACGGTCCGACACCGGCAGCGGCACCCGCAGCACCGGGCGCGCCGGGGCGGGGAGCAGCAGCAGGACCAGCGCCCGCAGCGGGCGGGTCAGCGACTGGCGCAGCGCGCGCAGCGCCCGGGCCAGGCCCGACAGCGCCGCGTCGCCCAGCCGAAGCCAGGCCGAGGCGGCCAGCGCGATCGCCAGGTGCACCACCAGGAGCAGCAGCTGGGTCGCGGCGGGCGCCAACTGCCCGGCGTGCCCCAGCGGGCCGCCCAGCAGTGAGCCGTCCATCGAACCGCCGCCGCAGACCAGCAGGTTCACCCCGCGCGCGGACACGTGCTCGGACAGGACCGGCCCACAGCCGGTCTGGCCCAGGTTGAAGGTGGTGTTGAGCAGCAGCTCGACCGGCACCATCACGGCGGAGATGTGCAGCAGCCGCCGCTCCCCGCCGGCCAGCGCGGCCGCGACCAGGAAGACGACGACACTCGTCGTGGCCACCAGCGACAGCGGTAGCGGGCGACCGGTGATGACCACCTGGCCCAACGCGGCCATCGGCACGGCGAGCGCGGTGAACACCGCGGCCCGCAGGGCCCTGGTCGCATGGGTGGAGGTCGTCACGCTCGGGAGTATGCCATGGCGCTTACACCCGGCACGAGGGCGCGTGGTCGTTCACGCCGGCATGACGCCCCCTCAGCGGCTCCGCGGACGCGACAGAGGCCGCCGCGCGACTAGCCTGGAAGGCGTTCCCGGCGACCCCGACGAGCCAGGCGACCCCGACAAGGGGGTGGACGCACATGGCGAGGCCCGAAACCACGGTGGGACAGGTGCTGCTCGACCGCATCGAGGCCCAGGCGGTGGTGCTGGCCGGACTGGACGACGCCGTCCGGGCGGACGAGCCCGACGCGGTCCACCGGATGCGGGTCGCCTGCCGACGGCTGCGCAGCGCCCTGCGGACCTTCCGCCGTCTCCTCGCCCCCGGCGCCGTCGACGGCCTGGTCGCCGACCTGCGCTGGCTGGGTGCCGCGCTGGGCCGCGCCCGGGACCGTGAGGTGCTCGCCGAGCGGCTGGTGGCCCAGGCCCGCGGGCTGCCGGCCGCGTGCGGACCGGAGCGGGTCGCGGGTGCGCTCCAGCGGTGGGGCGAGGCCGAGTACCGCCGGGTGTGGCCCGAGGTGGTCGCGGCCCTGGACAGCCCCCGTCGTCGGGTCCTGGCCGAGGCCCTGACCACGCTGTTGGCCGACCCGCCGCTGCGGCGCCGGGCCGCCCGCGCGGCCGTCCCCGAGCTGTCCCGGGTCGCCGCCCGCGAACAGCGCCGGACGGCCGAGCGTGTGCGCGCCGCGCTCGCGGCCGACCCGGAGGACCGGGACCGGGCCTTGCACGAGGCCCGCAAGGCCGCCAAGCAGGCCCGCTACGCCGGCGAGGTCGCCGAACCCGCGGTCGGCCCGGCGGCCGAGCGGTACGTGGAGCGGATGAAGGCCGTCCAGGAGGTGCTGGGCGAGCACCAGGACGCGGTGGTCGCCGCGGCGGCCCTCGCCGGCCAGGCGGACACCGGCGGCGAGCCCTTCGCCTACGGCGTGCTCTACGCGGGCCAGCTCGCCGTGGCGGAGACGGCGCGCGGGCGGCTGCCCGAGGTGTGGGCGGGCGCCCGGAAGCGGGAGCTGGCGCGGTTCGGCTAGGGCCGTCGTGCCCCGGCGCCGGACAGCGCCGGAGGCGGTCACCGGCGGCTACTCCGGCTCGGGGCTGAGCCCCGCCGAGAGCGCCGCGTCCCTGAGCAGGGCGCGTAGCATCGCCGTGGTCAGCCGACCGGTGTTGGTGTTGCGCGGGCTCACGTGGTAACAGCCGTAGAGCCGCAGGTCGGGGCCGCCGTCGCGGGCGGGGAGGGTGACCCGGGCGGCGTGGCCGAAGGCGGGGCGGGGGCGGGGGACCTGCCAGCCGGCGTCGGCGAGCACCGGGAGCATGGCCTGCCAGGCGAAGCCGCCGAGTGCGACGACCGTCCGGACGGTGGGGCGCAGCAGCTGCAGTTCGCGGGTGATCCAGGGGCGGCAGGTGTCGCGTTCCGCGGTGCTGGGCTTGTTGTCGGGCGGGGCGCAGCGGACCGGGTCGGTGATCCGTACGCCGTACAGTTCCAGGCCGTCGCCGTAGCGGACGGACTCGGGGCGGTTGGCGAGCCCGAGGTCGTAGAGGGCCGCGTAGAGCAGGTCGCCGGAGGGGTCGCCGGTGAAGATCCGGCCGGTGCGGTTGGCGCCGTGGGCGGCGGGGGCGAGGCCGACCAGGACGAGCGGGGCGTCGGGCGGGCCGAAGCCGGGGATGGGGCGGGCCCAGTAGTCCCAGTCCTGGTAGGCGCGGCGTTTGGTGCGGGCGGTCTCCTCGCGCCATGCGACCAGGCGGGGGCAGGCCCGGCAGCCGGTGACGACGCGGTCCAGCGCGGTGAGTCCGCCGGTTCGGGCCGCGGCCTCGGCGGGGTGGCGGGGGTGGCCCGGGTCGTCGGCGGGGGACTGCGGCATGCCCCCGATCCTAGGGTCTCCAGGCCGTGCACTTCGGTGTCAGCCGGGCAGGCGTAGCGTGGAACCAGTTGCTCCGGCGGCCCCCGGCCGGGCCGGGTCGGCGGTGGCCGGAGGCGCCGGTGTGCGCGGAGGCCGCGAGGAGGTCGCGATGATCGTCGATGCGGTGCTGGGGGCGCTCGGAGGGCTGGTGGGGTTGGGGGCGCTCTGGGCGGCCATGAGCATCAGAGTCGTCCAGCAGTTCCAGAAGGGCGTGGTGTTCCGCTTCGGGCGGGTGCGAGAGGAGGTCCGCCAGCCGGGGCTGGTCGCGCTGATGCCGATCGCGGACCGGCTGCGCCGGGTGAACGTGCAGATCGTGACGATGCCGATCCCGGCGCAGGAGGGCATCACCCGGGACAACGTGACCGTGCGGGTCGACGCGGTGGTCTACTTCCGGGTGCTGGACCCGGTGAAGGCGACGGTCAACGTGCAGGACTACACCTTCGCGATGTCCCAGGTCGCGCAGACCTCGCTGCGGTCGATCATCGGCAAGAGCGAGCTGGACGACCTGCTGGCCAACCGGGAACCGATCAACCAGGGGCTGGAGTTGATGATCGACAGCCCGGCGCTCGGCTGGGGCATCCAGATCGACCGGGTGGAGATCAAGGACGTCGCCCTGCCGGAGTCGATGAAGCGCTCGATCGCGCGCCAGGCGGAGGCCGAGCGTGAGCGGCGGGCCCGGATCATCACGGCGGACGGCGAGTACCAGGCCTCGGCCCGGCTGTCGGAGGCGGCCGCGGTGATGAGCGCGACCCCGGCGGCACTGCAGCTGCGGCTGCTGCAGACCGTGGTGGAGGTGGCGGCGGAGAAGAACTCGACGCTGGTGCTGCCGTTCCCGGTGGAGCTGCTGCGGTTCCTGGACAGCGCGACCGAGTCCCAGCAGCGCGATCTGCTGGCGGCCGCCGCGGTCGCCGCCGCGGCGAAGTCCGCGGAGCAGGCGGTGGAGAGCGGAGAGGTCCCCGAGGCCGAGCTCGACCGCGAGCCGCCCAAGCACGAACTGCCGCCGTTGGAGGAGCTGTTGTCCCACTCGCCGCTGGAGAGCGCGGACCTGGAGGGCGGGCGTGCGGAGGCGGACGGTCAGGTCGCCGAGTCAAAGGACCGTATGGAGCCGAAGACGACGTCCTGACGGGTGCCCGGTGGCGTGCGCCATCGGCCCGGACCAGGATGGACGAGGGGGAACAAGCCAGGTCAGGAGGCGGACCATGACCATAGCCAGCGACATCATGCACCCGGGCGCGGAGTGCATCCGCGAGCACGAGACGCTCGCGGCCGCCGCCCGGATCATGCGGGAACGGCATGTGGGCGCGCTGCCCATCTGCGGGGAGAACGACAAGCTGCTGGGGATCGTGACCGACCGCGACATCGTGCTGCGCTGCGTCGCCGAGGGGCGTGACCCGGCGAAGGTGACGGCGGGCGACCTGGCGCTGGGGCGGCCGATGACGGTCGAGGCGGACGAGGACTGCGAGCAGGTGCTGCGCGTGATGGAGCAGTACCAGGTCCGCCGGCTGCCGGTGATCAACCACCCGGAGCACAAGGTGGTCGGCATGATCAGCGAGGCCGACATCGCGCGCGGGCTGCCGCAGGCGCGGCTCGCGGAGTTCGTGGCGGCGGTGTGCGCGGAGGAGCCGCCCAAGAAGGAGGCGTTGCAGGCCTGACCCTCGGGTCGGGCTCGGACCGGGCCGGCCGGTAACTTTGGTTGTCAGAATCGCCATGGGTAACTAAAGTTGTCGCCATGACGATCGTGGAGATCACCCCTGAGGAGCAGGCGGGGCTGGCCGCGGCCCTGCTCGACGCGCTCAACCCCCTCGCCGCCGCCGTGCGCTCCCGCGTGACCGGGCTGCCCGAGGAGCGGATGTGGCACGCGGACCCGGCCGAGGTCGCGCTCTCCGTGCTGTCCGCCTGGAAGCTGGTGGACACCGAGGTCAAACGGCTCACCGCGATCGCGGCCGGCACCGCCGGCTCCTACGGCGCCAGCTACGAGCAGCTGGGCGCCGCCTGGGGCATCACCCGGCAGGGCGCCCGGAAGAAGTGGCCGGAGGCCGTCAGTCGCCCGTCCGTGCGGCCGGACTCGCTCGAACTGTTCGGCGGCACCGCCGAGTTGCTGCGGGACGAGACCGCCGAGGGCTGGCGCTGGACGGCCGTCGGCGCCGACGGGACGACCGGCGCGGCGGCCGCCGGCCACCCGACCCGGGAGGAGGCCGCGGCGCACGCCGGGGCCTTCCTCGCCGGGCACGCGTAGCTAATCCGAGGCCCGCAGCTCCCGGGCGATCAGCTCCGCCAGGTGCAGGGCCCGTCGGCCGTCGGCGAGTTGGGCGATCTGGGTACGGCAGCTGAAACCGTCCGCCAGCACCACCGTCTCCGGCCCGGCCGCCCGGACCTCCGGCAGCAGGACCCGCTCGGCGATCGCCTCGGACACCTCGAAGTGGCCGTCCTCGAAGCCGAAGTTGCCCGCCAGCCCGCAGCAGCCGGAGTCCAACACCCGGTTGTGCAGGCCCAGTCGGGCCTCGACCCGGCGGTCGGCGGCGCTGCCGAGCACCGCGTGCTGGTGGCAGTGGGTCTGGGTGACGGCGTCCAGCGGGATCCGGGGGAGCGGCGCGTCGGGGGCGTACTCGTCGATGAACTCGGCGAAGGTGCGGGTGCGTTCGGCCAGCGGGCGGCCGTCCGCGCCGAGCAGCCGGGGCAGGTCCTCGCGCAGGGTGGCGGTGCAGCTGGGGTCCAGGCCGACCACGGGGGTGTCGGCCGGGAGCCCGGCGGCCGCCAGCGTTTGCAGGCTGCGCCGCAACACCCGTCGGGCGGTGCCGAGTTGGCCGGTGGAGTACCAGGTGAGGCCGCAGCAGACCGGGCCCTCGGGCAGCCGGACGTCGAAGCCCAGGTGCTCCAGCACCTCCACGGCCGAGCGCAGCACGTTCGGCTGCAGGTGGTCGGAGAAGGTGTCCGGCCACAGCAGCACCGGCCGGCCGCCCGCCGGGGCCGGCCCGGCCGGGCCGATGCCGCCGGCGCGGTGGCGCCGGTACCAGCGGGTGAAGGTCTCGGGCGGGAAGACCGGCAGCACCCGGCGCCGGTCGATCCCGCCGAGCCGCTTGAGCAGGGCTCCGGCCGGGGAACGGACCAGGGAGTTGGCCGCGCCGGGCGCGAGCGCCACCGCGCGCAGCCACAGCGGCAGCCAGCCCATCGAGTAGTGCGACAGCGGGCGCGGCCGGTGCCGGTAGTGCTGGTACAGGAACTCGGTCTTGTAGGTCGCCATGTCGACGTGCACCGGGCAGTCGCTCGCGCAGCCCTTGCAGCTCAGGCAGAGGTCCAGTGCCTCCCGGACCTCCGCCGAGCGCCAGCCGTCCGGGATCGCTCCTCCGGCCTGACGGCCGGGAGGTGCCCCCATGCCTCGGAGCATCTCGGCGAGCAGCCGCGCCCGGCCCCGGGTGGAGTGCCGCTCCTCGCCGGTGGCCATGTAGCTCGGGCACATCACCCCGGTGGTCGGGTCCACGCACTTGGCGACGCCCACACAGCGGTGCACCGCCTTGGCCAGGCTGCCGTCGTCCTGCTCGTACGGCAGGGCCAGCGGCAGCGGGCGGTGCGGGGCGGTGACGAAGCGCAGGTCGGCGTCGAGCGGGCGAGGGTCGACCAGCGCGCCCGGGTTGAGCAGGTTCTCCGGGTCCCAGATCCGCTTGAACCCGCCGAAGAGGTCGATGACTTCGGGCGGGTACATGCGCGGCAGCAGCCCGGAGCGGGCCTGCCCGTCGCCGTGCTCGCCGGAGAGCGAACCACCGTACGACACCACCAGATCGGCCGCCTGCTCCAGGAACTCCCGGAACACCAGCACCCCTTGGGGCTCGTCCAACGGGAAGTCGATCCGCAGGTGCACACAGCCGTCGCCGAAGTGCCCGTACGGGACGCCGCGCAGGCTGTGCCGGCGCAGCAGGGCTCGCAGGTCCCGCAGGTAGTCGCCGAGCCGCTCGGGCGGGACGGCGGAGTCCTCCCAGCCGGGCCAGGCCTCGCCGCCTCCCGGCAGCCGGGTGACGATCCCGGCGCCTGCCTCCCGGACCGCCCACAGCTGGCGCTGCTCCACGGGGTCGGTGACCAGGGCGACGGCGGCCGAGGGCTCCCGACGCACCGCGTCGGCGAGCCGGCGGGCCGCCTGGTAGGCCTCCACGGCCGTGGCGCCGCCGGTCTCCAGGAACAGCCAGCACTCGCCCGCGGGCAGCCGGTCCAGCGCGGGCGGGCGCGGGCCGGCCGCGAGCAGTGCGGTGATCAGATCGGCCGCCATGCCCTCGGCGGTCAGCGGGCCCAGCGGCAGCAGCGCAGGGACCGCGTCGGCGGCCGCGCCCTCGTCGGGGTAGCCGGCCACCACCAGGGCGCGCGCGGGCGGCTCCTCGACCAGGCGGACGGTGGCGCCGAGCAGCAGCGCGCAGGTGCCCTCGGTGCCGGTCAGCGCCCGGGCGAGGTCGTGGCCGTGCTCGGGCAGCAGCGCGTCCAGCGGGTAGCCGGAGGTGCGGCGCGGCAGCTGCGGCATGCCCTGCCGGATGGTGGCCAGGTTGCGGTCGGTGAACTCCTGGAGTTCACGGTGCAGTTGACCGACCCGTCCGGGTGCGGAGCGCAGCGCTGTCCGCTCGGCGGCGGTGACCCGGCCGCCGACGGTCAGCTCGGTGCCGTCCGCGAGCAGCAGCTCCAGCCGCTCCACGTTGTCCGCGGTGCGCCCCCAGGCGAGCGAGTGGGAGCCGCAGGAGTCGTTGCCGATCATGCCGCCGATCGTGCAGCGGCTGTGCGTGGACGGGTCCGGGCCGAAGCGCAGCCCGTACGGCCTGGCGGCGCGTTGGAGGTCGTCCAGTACGGTGCCGGGCTGGACGCGCGCGGTGCGGGCCTGCGGGTCGATCTCCAGCACCGAGCCCAGGTGGCGGCGGAAGTCCAGCACCACCGCGCCCGGGCCGATCGCCTGCCCGCCGATGCTGGTCCCGGCCCCGCGCGGCACCACCGGCACCCGGTACTCGCGGCACAGCGCCAGCGCGGTGCGCACATCGTCCAGGTCGGCGGGCTTGACCACGCCGAGCGGCAACTGCCGGTAGTTGGAGGCGTCGTGGCTGTAGACGGTCCGCTCGGCGGCACCGAAGCGGACCTCCCCGAGCAGCACGGCGGCCAGCTCACGGGCCAGCTCGGCCCCGGGGACGGCGGACGGACGGCTCACCAGAGACCTCCCGGGCGGGTGCGGCAGCGGCTCCGCCGATGATCGCAGCCGCAGCGCCGTCCGGGTACCGGGCGCGACGGGGGTACCGCCATCGGGGTGTCATATGGCACCCTCGGCAGACGTGATCAACGAATCCACGGCCGCGGACCCGGCCGGCCCCGACGCCTACCTCGCCCGCTCCTGATCGGCGAGCGCCCGTCGGTCCCGACGGACGGTGCGTCGTCCTGGGACATCTTCCCGTACGAGGGCGAACTGACCGTCCGAGTGCTGCAGCCGCCCGTCCTGTCCGAGCCGCCCCGCCACGGTGAGGACGGACTCGAGAGCTGCAAGTAGTGTGCCCGCCCGGACTCCGACTTCCTCTGGACCGACGAGCACTGGCGCCTCTGCGCCACTGACGAGCCGACCGGCCTACCCGCCGCCCTGCTGATCCAGCTTCGTGCCCACCGCGGCCTGCTGGACCTGCCCGCCGAGCTGTCCGCACGGCTCGGCCCGATGCCCCGGCGCGCCGAGCGGGCCGTGCTGTCGCTCGGCGGCGTCGGCCGGGTCCATGTGAACCGCTGTGGATGGACGTGCTGCCGCCGCTGCCCGCCGGGGTGGCGGCCGAGCGAGCCGGCCGGATCGCCGCCGCGATGGCCGCGGACGGCGGCACCGCGCACGCCTGACGGGGCTACTTCCGGCCGGTGACGGTGCCGCGCGCGATGTGCGAGAGCTTGGCCACCTCGAAGGCCGGGTAGGCGCCGCCGGCCAGCAGCGAGAACTTGATCCCCTCGCGCCCGCCCGGCTTGCGGTGGCCGGGCGGCTGGAAGCGGCGGTGGTGCTCGGCGGCCCGGTGGAAGAACTGCGGGCGCTCGGCCCGCGAGACGCAGCCGGCGAGGTCGAAGACGAACAGGTAGTGCCGGATCATCCGGACGAACAGCGCGTCGCGCACCGCGTACAGGTGCGGCTTGTCCTCCAGCAGGGCGAAGCTGCGCTCGTACTGCTCGAACAGGTCGAAGACACTGCTGCCCGGGCCTCCGGCCGGGTGCACGGTCTCCCGGCGGCGCAGCTGGACGCACTCGCGCGGCAGCGCGGCGGCCTTCCGGGCGCCGAGCAGCGCCGCGTGGGCGACCGGGACCTCCTCGTACCTGCCGTCCGGGAAGGCGAGCTCCAGCTCCTCCCAGTGCCCGCGGCGGATCAGCCGGTCCCAGATCAGCGGCGGCGCGCCGAACAGCGCGGGCTGGTCGAAGGGGGCGAACGCCTCGGGGCCGGTCTCGGCGAGCAGCGCCTCGGCCCCGCCGGGCCAGTCGCGGCCGTTGTGGCGCCGGGTGTGGCCGAACAGCAGCACGTCCACCGGGCCGGTCTGCTGGAGCCGGTCGGCGAGCGTCTGGAGTGCGTCCGGGGGCAGCAGGTGGTCGGCGTCGAGGAACAGCAGGTACTCGCCGCCGGCCCGCGCCGCACCCGCGTTCCGGCTCACCCCGACGCCGACCGCCGCGTTCAGGTGCAGCGCCGACACCCGTGGATGCTGCTCCGCGTACGCGTCGGCGAGCCCGCCCGGGGTTTCGGGGGAGCGGTCGGCGACCACGATCACCTCGACGTCCGCCAGGGTCTGGGCGAGCAGCGAGTCCAGGCAGTCGGCGAGCTGTCCGTGCTGGTCGTAGGCGGGGAGCACGACGCTGATCAGGGGTGAGGGCATGACGCCGGAGCGTAAGAGGGCGCGCGAACCGTGGCAAAGCCCTGACGGTGCGTAACTCGGGGCAATGGCGGCAAACCGTCCTACCGTGCGCCATATCTTCACGCCGCCTTCTGGGCGTGCACACGTCGATCGGTCACGCGACACGGCCCGCGACGCGGGGTGCGTCGCGGGCCGGAGCGTGTACGGAGGGGCGCCGAGCGGGTTCGGCTTAGTACCAGTGGTGCGCCTGCCAGAACGACCACGCGGAGCAGGGGCTGCCGTAGCGGCTGTTCATGTAGTCCAGGCCCCACTTGATCTGGGTGGCCGGGTTGGTGCGCCAGTCGGAGCCGGCCGAGGCCATCTTGGAGCCCGGCAGGGCCTGGACCAGGCCGTAGGCGCCGGAGGAGGCGTTGACGGCCAGCGGGTTCCAGCTGCTCTCGCGGAACACGATGTTGCTGAAGCACTGCAGCTGGCCGGCCGGCACGATCTGCGCGGCGATCTGCTGCGGGGTGCCGGAGTAGCCGTTGAGGTCCTGGCGCTGCTGGGAGCGCGAGGCGGCGGCGTCGGCCTGGGCCTTGGCGTCCGCCTGGGCCTTCGCCTCGGCCTGGGCCTGGGCCTGCGCGGCGGCCTGGGCCTGCGCCTGGGCGGCCTGGGCGGCCTGCTGGGCGGCGGCAGCGGTGTCAGCCCGGGCCTGATCGCCGGCCGGCTTGCCGTCCACCGAGACGGCGGCCACCGGGGCCGCGGCCTCGGCGTTGTACGCGGTCTGCGGCATGGCGAGGGCGGCGGTGGCGGCGCCGGTGACCACGAGGGTGGCGACGCCGGTGATCAGGGAGTTGCGGCGGGCATGGCTGAGCTGCATGAAGCGGGCAATCCTTTTCCGTCGGGGACCGTGCCGGTGGCACTGGGCTCGGGCTTCGCGTGGGCTCCGGGTGAGCGGGGCCCGCGCGGCCGTCCGGGACGGCCGTGGCGCCCCGGCGGTGACGGCGGGGCGGGCGGGCTGCGGGGCGGACTGGGCCGGCCGGCGCTGCCTGGCGACGGGCCATTCTTGGCAGGGCCGAGGACGGGTGGCAAAGGTGCTCGCTACTACACCGAGTAGTGGCCGCGGGGCGGCTGCAGCACGGCCGCATGGGTGATTTGGGCCGATTTGTCCGAATTGGGCATCTGCGAGTCGTGGGCGGGCGGCTACGGCGGAACGCGAGGGCGTGAGGGCGGGTGGCCTGCGCGCTTCGGGCCGGGCGCGGCGACGACGGGCGCGGCCCGGGGGCGGTCGGGGCGGCGGGATGGGCGATGGGCCCGGCCCGTCCACTATCCGGGGTCGTAGATGCGAAACCCCCTGTGGGCGGGCTCACATGGTTGAAGCGCCGACTTCGGCGCAGTGTGACCGGGTCGTCGCGCGTCCGGTGCGTGGGGGCGCGGTGGTCGATCGGTGCCCTCCGTGGGGCGCGCGCATTGCCGCCGGGGGTCGCCGACGCCGCACCGTCCGGGTGCCGAGCGTGTCGGATCGGTCGCCGATGGTGACGGGGGGTGGTCGCCGGAACGTTGCGGGGAGCGCGGGTGGTGGCATCTACGGAGGCGCCAGCCGGGTTTCGGTCCTCTTCGGCACCATCGGCGGCAGCACCCCGAACCGGCGCGCCCCCGCCGGCTCCGTGCCCGGCTGCACCGGCTGAGCTGCCGGGACCCGTCCTGAGAACGGCAACCGGGCCCGGGAGCCTCCGCAACGGCTCCCGGGCCCGGCGTTCACGCGCGGTGCGGGCGGGTCAGGAGCCCGCCGCCACCGCAGCCCGCCGCCGTCGGCCCACCACGGCCGAGGCGCCGATCACGATCGCCGCGGCGACCAGCGACAGGTACATCTGCTTGCGCCCGTCGGCGTCGGTGAACATGTACGCCATCACGAAGCCGATCATGCCGATGGCGACCCAGGTCAGGTACGGGTACAGCCACATCCGGACGGTGTGCCGCTCGGGCATCTCCCGCTCGATGATCTTGCGCATCCGCAGCTGGGTGGCGCAGATCACCAGCCAGACGAACAGCGCGACCGCCCCGGAGGAGTTGAGCAGGAAGGCGAACACGGTGTCCGGCGAGGTGTAGTTGAAGAAGACGGCGATGAAGCCGAAGACCACCGAGGAGAGGATGGCCACCCGCGGCACGCCGCGGTCGGTCACGGTCGCGAAGATCTTCGGGGCGTCCCCGCGCTGGCCGAGCGAGAAGGCCATCCGGGAGGCGGTGTACATCCCGGAGTTGAGGCAGGAGAGCACGGCCGTCAGCACGATCACGTCCATCACCTGGCCGGCGTGCGGGATGCCCACGTGGTCCAGCACGGCCACGTACGGGCTGGCCTTGACCTCGGCCGAGTCCCAGGGCAGCAGGGTGACCACGAGCAGGATCGAGCCCAGGTAGAAGATGCCGATGCGCCAGATCACGCTGTTGGTGGCCTTGGTGACCGCCTTCTCCGGGTCCTCCGACTCGCCGGCGGCCAGGGTGACGATCTCGCTGCCCATGAAGGCGAAGACCACGGTGAGCATGCCGGTGAACACCGCGCCCACCCCGTGCGGCAGGAAGCCGCCGTGGCCGGTCAGGTTGCTGGTGCCGACCGCGTGGGTGCCCGGCAGCACGCCGAACGCGGCGAGGACGCCGATCACCAGGAACGCGGCGATCGCGACCACCTTGATGCCGGCGAACCAGAACTCGAACTCGCCGTAGGAGGAGACCGAGAACAGGTTGGTGGCGGTCAGCACCGCCATCACGATCAGCGCCCAGCCCCACTGCGGCACGCCGGGCACCCAGTTGTTGAGGATCTTGGCGCCGGCGGTCGCCTCGACCGCGAGCACGACGACCCAGAAGAACCAGTACAGCCAGCCGATGGTGAACCCGGCCCAGCGGCCCAGCGCGCGGTCCGCGTACGCCGAGAAGGAGCCGCTCTGCGGGTCGGCCGCCGCCATCTCGCCGAGCATCCGCATCACCAGCACGACCAGCACGCCGGCCAGGGTGTAGGAGAGCAGGATGCCGGGGCCGGTGGCCGCGATGCCCGCGCCGGAGCCCACGAACAGGCCGGCGCCGATCACGCCGCCGATGGCGATCATCGACAGGTGGCGGTTCTTGAGCCCGGCCTTCAGGTGGCCGTCGCCGCCGTGTCCGACCGGTCCCGACTGGTGGGGGGCCTTCGCGGCCGTCGCAGACTTGGTGCTGTCCGCACTCATAAAGGGGTGTCCTGTGCCTTTCCGGCGCGGTGTGACCCTCGGCTCGTCGTGCCGGAGGGTGGGGGACAGACCCGCGCATTGCGGTGAAACCTAACTTCTACGCCCGGGTATCGGAACAATCGTTTGATAACTGTTCGCTCACCGGACGCAAAGAGCCAGGTCAGAGTGGGTGCAGAGGTGGCGGGAAAAGCTCAAATCTGACCAGTCGTCAGGGTGGCGGAAGGTCGCCAAGCCCTGCGGGGGATCCGGAACTCAGACCGGGCGGAGCTCCAGGACGGTGATCAGTCCGGCGTCCGCCGGCCGCCCGGTGAGCCGGGCGGCCAGGATCCGGGGGATGTCGGACTCCTGGGAGTACCCGGGTATCAGCGCCACCTCGGCCCGCCGCACCCCGGCCTCGCCGCGCACGGAGTACACCGCCCGGTACACGGTCCGCTCCGGCGGCGGGGCCTGGCTCCGGCTGTGGCCGCTCCGGCTCCGGACGGTCATCGGCATCGACCTCCTCGGCCCATTGTGGGCATGGTGTGGCTGATCGCGGCAAACCAGGGCAGAGTGGGATTCTCGGGGCGAATTCGACACCGCTCGGCCGTTTCAGGAGCGACCCCATGCAGACCACCTGGAAGGGGACGATCAGCTTCGGGCTGGTCAGCATCCCCGTCCACCTCTACTCCGCGACCCAGGAGCACGACGTCCCGCTGCACCAGGTGCACGCCAAGGACGGCGGACGGGTGCGGATGAAGCGGTACTGCGAGCGGGAGGAGCAGGAGGTCCCGTACGCCGAGATCGCCAAGGGCTACGAGTCGCCGGACGGCCGGACCGTCACCCTCACCGACGAGGACCTCGCCGACCTGCCACTGCCCAGCAAGAAGATCATCGACGTGCTGGCCTTCGTGGACGCGGGCGAGATCGACCCGCTGATGTTCTCCAAGGCGTACTACGTGGGCGTCGCCGACAAGGCGGCCGCCAAGCCGTACGCGCTGCTGCGCGACGCGCTGGTGGAGTCCGGGCAGATCGCGGTCACCAAGATCGCGCTGCGCACCCGGGAATCGCCGGCCGTGCTGCGGGTGCACGACGGGACCCTGGTGCTGCAGACCTGCATCTGGCCCGACGAGGTCCGCCCGGCGGCCGGGATCGCGCCCGAGGGGAACGTCACCGTCCGGCCGCAGGAGCTCAAGATGGCGCGGTCGCTGATGGACACCCTCTCCGAGGACTTCGACCTGTCCCAGCTGCACGACGACTACCAGCAGGCGCTCCAGCAGGTGATCACCGCCCGGCTGGAGGGTGTCGAGCTCCCGCGCGAGGAGGAGCCCGGCCCGGCGCCGGACAACGTGATCGACCTGATGGAGGCGCTGCGCAGCAGCCTCAAGCAGGCGAAGGGCGGACGCGCGCCGGCCGCCGAGCCGGCGGAGAAGCCGGCGCCTCGCAAGCGCGCCCCGGCGAAGAAGACCGCCGGGGCCGCCGAGAAGTCCGCCCCGGCGAAGAAGACGCCCACCACCCGTAAGTCCACGGCTCCGCGCAAGGCCTCCTGACCCCCGAGCCAGGCGTTTTGTCCCGTCCAGCATTGGAGGCGATCCCGATGGACCTGCTCACCTACAAGGAAGCCGAGACCGGCCCCGAGGCCCCGCCGAATCCGAGCCTCGGGCACCGGGCCTGGCGCTGGCTGCTCAGCCTCAGCCCCACCGTCGTGACGTTCATGGTCGCGTTCTCGGTCGGCCTGGGCATGGTCGGTGCTCAGACTCCCAACATGACGGCGCTGGTGCTGATGGCGATCTTCTGGGGCCTGACCGTCATCGCGCTGGTCGGCGTCGTCGCCCGCTGGATGACGCCCGGCCGGGGCAGGCACCGGATGGCGGCCTCCTGACCCGGCCGGTGATGCGGCGTCCGGGAGGGCTCAGCCGATCCACACCGTGGTGACGTTGCAGAACTCCCGGATGCCGTGCCCGGACAGCTCCCGGCCGAAGCCCGAGCGCTTGACGCCGCCGAAGGGCAGCGCCGGGTGGGAGGCCGTCATGCCGTTGAAGAACACCCCGCCGGCCTGGATGTCGCGGACGAAGCGCTCCTGCTCGGTCCGGTCGTTCGTCCAGACGTTGGAGCTGAGCCCGAACGGGGTGTCGTTGGCGACCGCCACCGCCTCGTCCAGGTCGGCGACCCGGTAGACGGTGGCGACCGGGCCGAAGGTCTCCTCCTGGTGGATCCGCATCGCCGGGGTGATGCCGGTCAGTACGGTCGGCTCGTAGAAGTAGCCGGTGTCCCAGCCCATCGGGCGGTCGCCGCCGCACTCGACCCGGGCGCCGTGGGTGCGGGCGTCCTCGACCAGCTCCTCCAGGTCGTCCCGGCCCTGGCGGCTGGCCAGCGGGCCGACGTCGGTGCTCTCGTCCATCGGGTCGCCGACCCGCAGGGCACGCATCGCCTCGGTGAAGGCGGCGGTGAAGCGGTCGTAGACGTCGGTGTGCACGATGAAGCGCTTGGCCGCGATGCAGGACTGGCCGTTGTTCTGCACCCGGGCCCGGATGGCGGTGCCCACCGCCGCGTCCAGGTCGGCGCTCGGCATCACCACGTACGGGTCGCTGCCGCCCAGCTCCAGCACCGCCTTCTTCACCTCGTCCGCCGCGGCGGAGGCGACCGCCCGCCCGGCCGGCTCGCTGCCGGTGAGGGTGACGGCGGCGACCCGGCGGTCCCGGACCACGCCCTCGACCGCGCCCGAGCCGATCAGTAGGGTCTGGAAGCAGCCCTCGGGGAAGCCGGCCCGCTGGAACAGCTCCTCGATCGCCAGCGCCGTCCGCGGCACGTTCGAGGCGTGCTTGAGCAGGCCCACGTTGCCCGCCATCAGGGCGGGCGCGGCGAAGCGGATCACCTGCCAGAACGGGAAGTTCCACGGCATCACGGCGAGGACCGGGCCGATCGGGCGGTAGCGGACGTACGCGCGGGCGGCCCCGGAATCGGCCACGTCGGCCGGGGCCGGGTGCTCGTCGGCGAGCAGCTCCTCGGCGTTATCGGCGTACCAGCGCATCGCCTTGGCGCACTTGGCGGCCTCGGCCCGGGCGGCGACGAGCGGCTTGCCCATCTCCTCGGTCATGGTGCGGGCGACGGCTTCCTGGGCTTGGTCCAGTAGGTCGGCGGCCCGGCGCATCAGCTCGGCGCGGGTGGCGAAGGAGGTGTTGCGGTAGCTCTGGAAGGCGGCCTGGGCGCTGGCCAGCCGCCGCTCGATCCCGGCCGCGTCGAACGGTTCGAAGGTCTGGACGGTCTCGCCGGTCGCGGGGTTGACGCTGGCGATGGGCATGCGGGGCTCCCTGGGGGTCCGGGTCCGGTGCGTCTGCCCTCACACCCTCCCCGACGGCCCGCCCCCGGGCACGCCACCACCGCCCGGCGTGTCCCGCCGGGGCGCGTTCGGGTACCGGCGTCACTCCGGCAGCGACTCCACCCGGGCCGCCGCCTCCCGGGCCCGGGCCCCGGCCCTGGTCCGGGAGGCGGTCACCTGCCGGTTGGGGAAACGGTGCAGGTACTCGGCCTCCAGCTGGCCGGTGCGCAGCGTGTGCCGCTTCAGCGCCTCCTCCGAGCCGTACAGGAACGTCTCGTGGCGCGTGCGGTGCAGCTGCTCCAGCTCGTGCAGGAGGGTGTCGTTGCCCAGAGCGTGCGGGGAGATGCCCTCGGGCCGGATGTGCGTGTCGTCGGCGTGCCGCATCTCGGTACCTCCTCGGCGGAAGTCCCCTCCTACCGGGTGCCCGGTGCCCGGCGCCGGTACACCCGTTCGAGTCGGTGGTGGCGCACAAGAGAAGTTGCACAAGAGGTGTTGCAAAAGAGATATCGCACAAGAGCTCTTGTGGATATTCTCCGGGCATGGATGACCGCATGGATGACCGCATGGGCGACACCACGGACGAACCGCGCGGCACCTGGGAGATCTCCGACTCCCGGGTGCTCGCCGCCCTCACCCACCCGCTGCGCCGCCGCCTACTCGACCTGCTCAAGGTGCACGGCCCGGCCACCGTCGGGCAGCTCGCCGAGCGCACCGGGCAGGCGGTCGGCAACGTCAGCCACCACCTGAAGGTGCTGGCCGAGAGCGGACTGATCGCGGAGGCGCCCGAACTCGCCCGGGACCGGCGCGAACGGTGGTGGCGGCTCGCCGACAAGGACCTCAGCTGGACCAGGGCCGACTTCGACGGCGACCCGGTCGCCGAGGCCGTCGCGGACGCGGCCGGGTCGATCCTGCTGGAACGCCAGGTCGAGCTGGTCCGCGGATGGGCCGCCCGGCGCGGCGGGTACGGGTCCGACTGGCAGAACGGCTGCTCGGTGGCCACCCAGGCCTGGCTGCGGCTCACCCCGGACGAGGCCCGGGAACTGGCGGCCGACCTCCACGCGGTGATCCAGAAGTGGGCCGACCGGCCGGTACCCTCGGACGGGCGGGAGCGCGAGACCGTCCTCGCCTTCTCCCACAGCGTCCCGGCGCGGCCGTGACCACCGCGACCGCCCCGCCGGGGCCGCCCGAACTCCGTTCGCGCTGGGGCCTGTTCGCCCATCGCGAGTTCCGACTGCTGTGGGCCGGCGAGACCGTCAGCCGGCTCGGCAGCAGCATCACCTCCATCGCGCTGCCGTTGGTCGCGGTGCTCACCCTGGGCGCCGGGCCGATCGCGGCCGGCCTGCTGACCGGCGCCGTCTGGCTGCCCTGGCTGCTGTTCGGCCTGCCCGCCGGGGTCTGGGTCGGCCGGGTGTCCCGACGGGCCGTGATGATCGCCTGCAACCTGGGCTCGGCGGCACTGTTCGCGAGCGTGCCGGTGGCGGGCTGGCTCGGGGTGCTCACCCTGGCCCAGCTGCTGGCCGTCGCCCTCCTGAGCGGCGTCGCCTCGGTCTTCTTCGACGCGGCCTACCACGTCTACCTGACCGAACTCGTCCCGGCCGAGGACCTGATCGAGGGCAACGCCAAGCTGGAGGGCGGCGCCTCGGCCGCCGAGGTCGCCGGCCGCGGACTGGCCGGCCTGACCGTCCAACTGCTCGGCGCGACGGCCGGGTTGCTCGCCGACGCGGTGAGCTTCCTGATCGCGACCGTGACCCTGCTGCGGATCCGGACCACTCCCCGGCCGGTCACGGCCGAGCCAGCCGGGGACAGCCTGCCGCGACAGGTCCGGGAAGGGCTGGCCTTCCTGCTGCGCGACACCTACCTGCGCTCCTTCACCCTCTACGGCGCGGCGGTGAACTTCGCCCTCATGGGCTACCAGTCGATCACCGCGCTGTTCCTGGTCCGGGAGGCCGGGCTCGCCCCCGGCTGGGTCGGCGGGCTCGCCTCGGCCGGCGCGGTCGGCGGACTGCTCGGCGCGCTGGTGGCCCGGCCGCTCTGCAGGCGCCTGGGCAGCGCGCGCGGGGTGCGGATCGTGCTGGTGACCGCCTCGCCCTTCGGTCTGCTGATGCCGCTGGCCGGCCCGGGCCCCGGCACGGTGCTCTACCTGGTCGGGCTGCTCGCGGTCGTCGCCGCGGTGGTGTTCGTCAACATCGTGCTCGGCAGCTTCCGGCAGTCCTACACCCCGCCCGCGCTGCTCAGCCGGGTGAGCGCCACCTCGATGTTCGCCAACCACGCCACCATCCCGCTCGGCGCCCTGGCGGGCGGCGAGCTGGGCGCGGCGATCGGACTGCGGGCCACCATGTGGGTGATGACCGGCCTGCTGGCGCTGTGCGGCGCGCTCCCGCTGCTGTCGCCGCTACGCACCGTCCGGGAGCTGCCGACCGCGCCTCCGCAGCCGGGAAAGATCGTAGGATGAATTCCTCTGTACCTTCGGGCTCGCCCCACTACCTCCGGACAGATCGCTGATGCCGCTTCCCAAGGCCGAACTCCACCTGCACATCGAAGGCACTCTGGAGCCCGAACTCGCCTTCGCACTCGCCGAGCGCAACGCCGTCCAGCTCCCGTACGCCGACACCGAGGAGCTGCGGAAGGCGTACTCCTTCAGCGACCTGCAGTCCTTCCTGGACCTCTACTACGCGCTGATGGCCGTGCTGCGCACCGAGGAGGACTTCGCCGACCTCGCCGACGCGTACCTGGCCCGGGCCGCCGAGCAGGGCGTGCGGCACGCCGAGATCTTCTTCGACCCGCAGGCGCACACCGCCCGCGGCGTGCCGCTCGGTGTGGTGGTGGACGGGCTGACGCGGGCGCTGTCGCGCAGCGAGGAGCGGTACGGCATCAGCACCCAGCTGATCATGTGCTTCCTGCGCGACGAGTCCGCCGACTCGGCACTGGAGACCTTCGAGGCCGCCCGCCCGTACTTCGACCGGATCACCGGCATCGGCCTGGACTCGGCCGAGGTCGGCAACCCGCCGGCGAAGTTCCGCGAGGTCTACCGCCGCGCCGCCGAGGCCGGCCTACGGCGCGTCGCCCACGCGGGCGAGGAGGGCCCGGCCTCGTACATCACCGAGGCGCTGGACGTCCTCGGCGTGGAGCGGATCGACCACGGCCTGCGCTGCCTGGAGGACGGCGAACTCGTCGCCCGCCTGGTCCGCGAGCAGATCCCGCTCACCCTCTGCCCGCTCTCCAACGTCCGCCTGCGCTGCATCGACACCCTCGCCGACCACCCGCTGCGCGAGATGCTCGACGCCGGCCTGCTGGTCACCGTCAACTCCGACGACCCGGCCTACTTCGGCGGTTACGTCGAGGACAACTTCCGGGCCGTCCGTCAGGCCCTCGCCCTCGACCAGGAGACCGTCCGGCGACTGGCCGCCAACTCCTTCCGGGCCTCCTTCATCGACGACCGGCGCCGGGCCGAACTCCTCGCCGAGGTCGAGCGGTTCAGCTTCGCCCCGGCCGAGGGCTGACGGAACCGACGGACCCGACGGGCGCGGCCGAGGCCACCGCCGCGCCCGACCGTTCGAGGAGACGCCGCCGCCCCCGGCATCAGGACGGGGGCGGCGAACGGGGATCAGATCAGGGTGCTCCAGTAGTACCAGAACCGGTTGAGGACCAGCAGCGCGATCACCGCGTACCAGAGCGCCGGGACCACCCAGTGGTAGCGCGCGGCCTCCCGGACCACCGTCCGCATCCGCGGGCCCACCGGGATCACACCGCTGCGCAGGTTGTGCAGGGTGGTGTACCAGAACAGCGGGATCACCGCCGCCCAGACCACCATGCAGTACGGGCAGAGCGCGCCGATCCGGTACAGCGCCTGGTACATCAGCCAGGTCACGAAGCCGATCCCGAAGACCGTCCCGGCCTGCAGGCCGAGCCAGAACCAGCGCCGGTACGCCGCTCCGGCGAGCAGCCCGGCGCCGACCGCGACGACGACCCCGAAGCCGACCAGGCCGATCAGTGAGTTGGGGAAGCCGAAGGCCTCCGCCTGGCCGCTGCGCATGATCGAGCCGCAGCTGATGATCGGATTGATGTTGCAGTTGGGGACGTACGACGGGTCCTGCAGCAGCCGGATCTTGTCCAGGGTGAGGACCGTCGAGGCGAACAGCCCGACCGCACCGCCGATCAGCAGCAGCCACACGAACGGACGGCCCGCGCCGTGGGTCCGCGCGGCGGGGGCGGCGGCCGTCACCCGGTCACCTGCTTGACCATCGCGGTGAACTGCTCGGGGGAGGCGGCCTTGCCGTTGGTGAGGACGTCCAGCTTCTTGCCGTCCAGCTTGACGGTCGGGGTGCCGGTCACGTCGCTCTTGGTGAACTCCTCGTCGACCTTGGCCGCCCACGGAGCGTAGGTGCCGTCCTGGACGGCCTTGACGAAGGCGTCGGTCTTCAGGCCCGGCACCTGGCCGGCCAGGTCGAGGATGTGGTTGACGTCGCCGAAGGCGTCGCTGCGCTCGTCCGGCTGGTTGGCGTAGAGCACGTCGTGGAACTGCTTGAACTTGTCCACGCCCTCGTTGAGCGCGGCGCCGGCGGCGGCCAGCGCGGTGCGCGAGCCCTTGCCGCCGAGGTTCTTGTCCAGGAACGTCGCCAGGTGGTACTCGACCTTGTAGGTGCCGTTGTCGGCGAGCTGCTGGACGGTCGTGCCGGTGGTGGTCTCCAGCTGCTCGCAGAACGGGCAGCGGAAGTCCTCGTAGACCTCCAGGGTGTGCGGGGCGTCGGCCTTGCCGTAGGTGATCACGGTGCCGTCGGTGCCGGTCGCGTTGGCCGGGACGACCAGCGGGCCGTTGGCGCCGGCGTCCGAGGAGGAGCCGGAGGAGCCGCCGACGGCGAAGGCCACGCCCGCCGCGAGGGCGAGCACGGCGGCGGAGGCGGCGCCGACCACCACCCGGCGGCGGATCCGGTCGGAGCGCTCGGCCTGGGCGCGGGCGGTGTGCATGCGCTCGGTGGCGGTGGTCTTCCTGCCGGTCTTACGGGTGTTGCTCATGAGGTGTCGTCCTGTGCTCTCGTGTGCTCTCGGGCATGGGAGGTGTGGGCGCGACGGATCGGGGTCAGCGCCGGGGAGAGAGGAGCGGCCGAGCGAAGGGTCTGCTCAGACGGCCAGGGCGAACACCGGCGGACCGCGCCGGACGGCCGGACGGACGACCACGTCCTCGGCCGGGACCAGCGGGCGGCTGGCCGGGGGGAACGGCACCCGCGCCACCGGCCGGGCCGGGACGGGCGCGGCGAGCAGCAGCAGCCAGCGGGCGGCGGCCGGGAAGTGCCGGTGCAGGAACTCGCCCAGCATCCGGACGGCACGGACGAGGCCGGCCAACGCCGCGTCCGCGCGGCGCAGCCAGAACGCACCGGCCAGCGCGATCACCGTGTGCAGCAGCAGGAGCAGCAGGACGCCGGTCTGCGGGGAGACGCCGTGGCCGAGCAGGAACCCGCCCAGCGAGCCGCCGCCGCACAGCAACGGCTGGAAGCCGTGCGCGGCGCCGGGCGGCAGGGAGGGACAGGCGCTCTGCGCCAGGTCGAACAGCCCGCTGACACCCAGCTCCAGCGGCAGGAACACCGCCGCGACGGCCGGGTAGCCGCGCTCACGGCCGGCCAGCACGAAGGCGACGGCGAACACCGCGACCGAGGCCAGACACATCGTGCCGACCGGCAGCGCCCGGCCGGTGACCAGCACCTGGCCGAGCCCGGCGAGCAGCACGACCAGCGCGGCGAAGACCGCCGCGCGGAGCGCCCTGGTGACCGGCCCGATGTCCATGGCATCCGAGTCTGCCACAGGTCGAACGCGGAACGGTCGGGTGGACGGCGGGCTGTGAAGAGCCTCACCACCCTTGCTGAGCTGGGTTTATGTGACTCTTACGGGTGCTTGTGGGAGTCGCGCAGGTGGCCGTCGGCGGCGCTCACCCGGGCCTCGACCAGCTCCCGGAAGTGCTCCAGATCCCCGCGCACCGCCCGCTCGATAGCCCCGGCCTGGGCGAAGCCGCGCGGTCCGCCGAACTCGTGCTGCACCGCCTCCGGGTCGTACTCCACCCGGATCTGCAGCCGGGTGCGCCGGGCGTCGAGCGGCAGCAGCGCGAACGCACCGCTCAGATGGGCGGAGCTCAGCGTCCGCCAGGCCATCACCCGGCCCCGCCCGCGATCGGTGATCTCGGTGTCGACGGAGAGCTCGGCGTCGCCGACCCGCACCCCGAGGTGCGCGAGGTTGCGGCCGTGCGGGTGGGCGCTGCGGACGCCGTCGACGAACTGCGGGTACTCGTGCACCCGGTGCAACTGCTCCCAGGCAACGAGGACGGGGGCGGCGATGTCGATCTGTTCCTCAAGCGTGCTCATGCGCCCTCCTCGCTGCGCTCGGTAGGCGCTTCGCGCAACGCGCGCCCTCGATGACTCGCTCGCTGCGCTCGCTCATTGCGGCGCCTCCTCGCGTCCCAGCCTGCTCTTCGGGGGAGGGGGAGGCAAAGGGGGAACCGGGTGGGGGACGCGGCGTCGGGGAGGGACGGCCGACGGAGGGAGGAGGCGGTGGCGCGAGGAGGGGAGGTCAAGGGGCCGGGGGGGTGCGTGGGGCGGGCGGGTCCTGAGGGGAGGACCGGTTGCGGGTGCCGGTCGGCGAGAGCGCGCGGGTGGGGCGGGGGTGCGGGAGACTGGGCGCATGCCGGAGCTGCCCGAGGTGGAGGCGTTGAGCGCCTTCCTGTCCGAGCGGCTGACCGGGCGGGTGATCGCCCGGGTGCAGCCGGTGGCGATCAGCGCGCTGAAGACGTACGACCCGCCGGTGACGGCGCTGGAGGGGCGGACGGTCGGGCCGGTGAAGCGGCGCGGGAAGTTCCTGGACATCGAGGCCGACGGGCTGCACCTGGTGGTCCACCTCGCCCGGGCCGGCTGGCTGCGCTGGAAGGACGGCCTGCCCGCCGAGCCGCCGCGGCCGAGCCCGAAGAACCCGCTGGCGCTGCGGCTGCGGCTGGAGGGTGAGGCCGGGGACGGCTTCGACCTGACCGAGGCGGGGACGAAGAAGGGGCTCGCGGTCTATGTGGTGAAGGATCCGGCCGAGGTGCCGGGCGTCGCCAGGCTGGGCCCGGACCCGTTGGACCCGGGCTTCACGCTCGACGACTTCGCGGCACTGATGCGGGGCGACCGGCGCCGGCTCAAGGGCGTGCTGCGGGACCAGAGCGTGCTGGCGGGTGTGGGCAACGCCTACTCGGACGAGGTGCTGCACGCGGCCCGGATGTCGCCGTACAAGCCGGCCGCCGGCCTGACCGAGGAGGAGACGGCGCGGCTGTACGAGGCGCTCGGCAGCACGCTGCGCGACGCGGTGGAGCGCTCGCACGGGCTGGCGGCGGGGGAGCTGAAGGCGGAGAAGAAGCTCGGGCTGCGGGTGCACGGCCGGACCGGCCGGCCCTGCCCGGTCTGCGGGGACACCGTGCGCGAGGTGTCCTTCGCGGACTCCTCGCTGCAGTACTGCCCGACCTGCCAGACCGGGGGCAAGCCGCTGGCGGACCGGCGGCTGTCGCGGTTGCTGAAGTGACCCCCGGGCGGGACGGTCCGTGGGGCCGCCCCGCCCGGGCGTGCTCAGCGCTTGACGGCGACGCCGCCCCAGTAGTACGCCGCCTTCGGGTCCGCCGGCGGCTCGCCGTCCGGGCGCCAGCCCAGGACCGGGGCGACGCCCGGCTCGACCAGCTCCCAGCCGTCGAAGAAGCGGAGCACGTCGTCGTAGCCGCGCGGCACCAGGGTCATCCCGCCGGCCCGGGCGGCCTCGGCGACCTTGCCGACCGCCTCCGGGTCGAAGTCCGGGGTGGGGGTGGTGAGGGCGATGCAGCTGCCGACGGGCAGGGCGTCGCGCAGCGCGGCGACGCGGCCCCACGGGTCGTCCTCGTCGGCGATCAGCATCAGTACGGCGATCATCAGCAGGCCGACCGGCTGGGTGAGGTCCAGGGTGGAGGTGAGCGCCGGGTGGGCGAACAGCTCCTCGGGCTTGCGCAGGTCGGCATGGATGTAGGTGGTGCGGCTGGCCGGGCTGGAGACCATCAGGGCGCGGGCGTGGGCGAGCACGATCGGGTCGTTGTCGACGTAGACCACCCGGGTGCCGGGGCTGACGGCCTCGGCGATCTCGTGGGTGTTCGGCGAGGTGGGGATGCCGGTGCCGAGGTCGAGGAACTGGCGGATGCCGTGCTCCCGGGCCAGGTAGCGGACGGCTCGGCCCTGGAAGGCGCGGTTGGCCTTGGCCATCTCCTTGACGCTCGGCACGGCCTCCTCGATGGCCTGCCCCATGGCGCGGTCCGGCGGGAAGTTGGTCTTGCCGCCCAGCCAGTAGTCGTAGACGCGCGCCGAGTGCGGGGTGGTGGTGTCGACGCCGAAACGTTCCCACTGGCTCAGCTCGGTGGGGTCCTCGTCCTGCGGGCCCTGCTGGGGGAAGTCCTGACTTGACGTCATGGCCACGTCCTCTGATGGCGGATCATCACACTGGGGAAGGCTCAGCGTAGCGGCCCTGACGGGAGGCCGGGCGTTCGGTCGGGCGTTCGGTCGGGGAGGAATCGGGGAAGCGCGGGGCGCGGGGGTGTGTGACGGGCCGCCCTTGGGCCGTCGGAGTGGTGATCGGGGCCGTCGGAGTTGAGCCCGGAGAGTGGCGGTGGCTCGCGGGGCAAGCATCCAGAATGTTGTCTGATCGTCAGATTAATGCTCCGATTTCGCCCCGGATCACTTCGCGCAGGTTGCTGCTGGTCGCCGCCGGGATGTCCCTGCTGGGCGCGGCCGCCGGCTGCGAGAGCCCCTGGAGCGACGGGGACGCCGCCTCGCCCTCGGTCGTGCCCTCACCGGCGCCGCCCTCCGGCTCCGCCCGTACTTTCGCCTCCTCGTCCGGCTCTTCGTCCGCCGAGGCGGACGACGAGCCCGTGCGCCGGGTGCTCACGGACGAGGAGAACAAACCGGTGTATGAGTTGGACGCGGGGCGGCGGGTGGTGGCGCTCACCATCGACGACGGCCCGGACCCCCGCTACACGCCGGCCGTGCTGGCGCTGCTGGAGCGGTACGGGATCCGGGCGACCTTCTTCCTGATCGGCGAGAACGTCGTCGAGCACGCGGCCCTGGTGCGGGAGATCGCCGACCGCGGCCACCACATCGGCAACCACACCTGGACCCATCCGGACCTGCGGCACATGACCGAGGTCGCGGTCCGGGACGAACTGGAGCGCACCTCCGACCTGCTGCAGCGGACCGCCGGTCGGCAGCCCACCTGGTTCCGCGCGCCGGGCGGGGACTGGTCGCCGGTGTCGCTCAAGGTGACCGCCGACCTCGGGATGCGGAACATGGCCTGGTCGGTGGACCCGCGGGACTGGGCCCGGCCGGGCACCTCGGCGATCACCGACCGGATCCTCAAGGACGTCCGGCCCGGGGCGATCGTGCTCAACCACGACGGCGGCGGGGACCGCTCGCAGACGGTGGCGGCGATGAAGGTGTATCTCCCGGTGCTGATCGACTCGGGGTACCTCTTCACGGCGCCGCCGAACTGACGTAGGAATCCGGGGTGTCGAGCGCCTGATACCGGCAGGCATTGGCGAGTGGTGCGGGTAGCGGCTTTGTCGCCTAAACCACTCGAAAGGGTGGATTGGGAGAACCGTTTCTGCGAATTTTGGGCCTCTAGGGTGATCTCGCACCAATTCCTCGGGTACCGCGCGTACCACCTGAAAGGCCCTCAGCCATGCGTCTCCGCAATGCCGCGCTCGCCGTCGCCAGTGCCGTCGCCCTCGTCCTCGCCGTTCCGATGTCCGCCAACGCCGCCACCGGTGACTTCCTCTACAAGGTCGGCCCGGTCCCGGGCGTTCCGGCCGGGATCGCCGACCCGGAGAGCGGCAAGTGCATCAACCTTCCGTTCACCACCGAGCGGGACCCGGGCTTCGCTCCGGAGAACTTCACCAACTCCACGGCGACGGTGTTCCTCGGCTTCGACTGCTCGGGTGACGTCTTCTACGTGATGAACCCCGGCAAGAGGCTCGGCGACCGACTGAAGCTGCGCTCCGTGGTCTTCTCCTGACCCTCGGACCCTTCTCCGACCCGGTCGCCCCCTTTCCCGACCCGGGCCGGCGGCGTGCGGGGCAGTTCGGCGACGGCCTGGAATCGTCGAGCTGCCCGCCCGGACGGCACGCGCGTAGCGTGACAGAGAGGGGGACGCCGTCCCGGCCGCGGAGGAGGAGCGATGTCCGTACCGGAACTGGATGTGGGGAAACAGGAGGACTTCGCCGGACGCGTGGCGGAAGTTCTGAACGACGCCTGCCTGGGACTCCTGACCAGCATCGGGCACCAGACCGGGCTCTTCGACGTGATGGCCGGGCTCGCGCCGTCGACCAGTGAGGAGATCGCCCGCGCCGCCGGGTTGAACGAGCGCTACGTGCGCGAGTGGCTGGGTGGCATGGTGGTCGCCGGGTTCGTCGAGTACGACCCGGGGCAGCGCGCCTACTCGCTGCCGCCCGAGCACGCGGCGTCACTGACCAGAGCGGCCGGCCCGGAGAACATGGCGGGCATGATGCCGTTCCTCGCGATGATGGGGGAGGTCGAGCAGGAGCTGCTCGGCCACTTCCGCACCGGCGGCGGAATGCCGTACTCGGCGTACCCGCGCTTCCAGCGGCTGCTGGCCGAGGAGACCGCCCAGGTGTACGACCAGGCGCTGGTGGACGCGATCGTGCCGCTCGCGCCCGGGCTGACCGAGCGGCTGCGGGCCGGGATCGACGCGCTGGACGTCGGCACCGGGCAGGGGCACGCCGTCACCGTGCTCGCCGAGGCCTTCCCCGAGAGCCGGTTCACCGGCATCGACATCTCCGCCGAAGGCGTCGACGCCGCCCGCGAATCGGCGGCCGGACTCGGCCTCCACAACGCCTGGTTCGAAGTCGCCGACTCCGCCGAGCTGACCGGCCGGTACGACCTGGTCACCGCCTTCGACGTGATCCACGACCTGGCCCGGCCGACCCGCACGCTGGCCGCGATCGCGGGCGCGCTGCGGCCCGACGGCGTCTTCCTGATGGGCGACATCGCCGCCAGCAGCAAGCTGGAGGAGAACATCGACCACCCGCTGGCGCCCGCGCTGTACACCTTCTCGACCTTCTACTGCATGCCGGTCTCGCTCGGCGAGGGCGGCGAGGGGCTCGGGACGGTCTGGGGCGAGCAGACGGCCCGGCGGATGCTGGCGGAGGCCGGGTTCCGGTCGGTGGACGTGAAGCGTGTCGAGAACGACGTGCTGAACCTGTACTACGTGGCGCGGCCGGACGGTGCGGCGGGCGGCTGAGTGGACCGTCCCGGTCCGGGTTGGGCCGGGTGCCGGGGTGGCCGGTGGCCGGGGTCGGGCCGGGTGCCGGGGTGGCCGCGGTCGGGCGGTCGGCGTAGCTTCGAACTGTCCGGCCCGGTCGCCGGCGCCTCGCCGTGCCCAGTGCGGCCCGTCGGAGCCCGTGGTCGGGCGCCGCAGCCTGGGCAGAGCGAAGGAGGGCCTGGGATGACCGGCAACGGCTACGCACACCCCGAGGCGCTGGTCCGCACCGAGTGGCTGGCCCACCACCTGGACGACGGGACGATCCGGGTCGTCGAGGTGGACGAGGACACCAACGCCTACGACCGGGACCACATCCCCGGCGCGGTCGGCTGGAACTGGACCACCGACCTGCACAGCCAGGTCGGCCGGGACTACGTCGACCGCGAGGGCGTCCAGCACCTGCTGCGGGCGGCCGGGGTGGAGGACGACACCACCGTGGTGCTGTACGGCGGCAACAACAACTGGTTCGCCGCGTACGCCTACTGGCTGCTGCGACTGCGCGGCTTCGGGCCGGTGCGGCTGCTGGACGGCGGGCGCAAGAAGTGGGAGCTGGAGGGGCGGGAGCTCACCCGGGAAGTGATGGACTACCAGCACACCGGCTACCGGCTGACCGGGCCGGAGCGGCCCGAGCTGCGGGCGCTGCGGGACGAGGTGCTGGCCAAGGCCGAGGTGTTCGCCAAGCCGGGTGCGGATTCGGTGCTGGTGGACGTCCGCTCCCCGGCGGAGTTCCGGGGTGAGCTGATCGCGCCGCCGCACCTGCCGCAGGAACAGGCCCAGGTGCCCGGGCACATCCCGGGGGCGGTGAACGTGCCCTGGTCGCAGGCGGCCAACGACGACGGGTCGTTCCGGTCGGCGGAGGAGCTGCGGGCGCTGTACGCGGGCAAGGGCGTGGAGGCGGAGCGCGAGGTGATCGCCTACTGCCGGATCGGCGAGCGGTCGGCGCACACCTGGTTCGCGCTCACCGAGCTGCTGGGGTACCCGCACGTGAAGAACTACGACGGCTCGTGGACGGAGTACGGCTCGCTGGTCCGGGCGCCGGTGGCGCTGGGGGCGTAGCACGCCGCCGTTCGGGTGGGGCGGCGCGTGGGGCGGTCTGCGGGGCGGCCGTGGGGCGTGAGTGAGGGGTGGGGCGTGTGGCGGTGCTGAGGCGTGTGGTGGTGCTGAGGCGTCGTCATTTCGGCGTGTTTCTTTTCATGAACATCTCACAATCGGGGAGTGGGCCGCGGTCCACCGGGACAAGGATCGATCAACCCATCGTTCCGGTGATCCTGGAGGACCACGTTGCGCAAGAGGCTGATCGTCTCCGCCGCCAGTGCCCTGAGCCTGTTCCTGGCCGTCCCCGCCTCGGCTGCCGACTTCCAACCCGGCGCGGCCGGGGTCGGCGACTCCTACTACCCGACCTACGGCAACGGCGGATACCGCGTCTCGCACTACGACATCCGCCTGAAATACCAGCCCGCCACCGACGAACTGGAGGGCACCACCACCATCCTCGCCACGGCGACCCAGGACCTGTCCCGGTTCAACCTCGACTTCGCGCTGAACGTCTCGGAGGTCCGGGTCAACGGGCGGCCCGCGACCTTCGCCACCAGCGGCGAGCAGGAACTGGAGATCACCCCGGCCCGGCCGCTGGCCAAGGGCAGCCAGGCCACCGTGGTGGTGCGCTACAAGGGCGTGCCGTCCACCGTGAAGAAGTACGGCTTCACCGCCTGGCTGCGCACGCCGGACGGCGCGGTGGCGGCGGGCGAGCCCGAGTCGGCCTGGTGGTGGTTCCCGAGCAACGACCACCCGAGCGACAAGGCCACCTTCGACGTCTCGGTGCAGGTGCCGGACGGCAACCAGGTGATCAGCAACGGCATCCTGACCGGCGCCACCTCGCAGGCCGGCTGGACCCGCTACAGCTGGCGGGAGAACAAGCCCCAGGCGACGTATCTGGCCACGCTCGCGGTCGGCAAGTTCGACATCAGCACGGACACCACGCCGAGCGGGCTGCCGGTCTACAACGCGTACAGCAAGGACCTCGGCGACAACGCGGACGCGGCCCGGGCCAGCGTCGAGCGCACCGGTGAGCTGGTGGACTGGCTGAGCGGAATCTTCGGCGACTACCCGTTCAGCTCGGTCGGCGGCTACGTCCCCAACGTCCCGACCGGCTTCGCCCTGGAGACCCAGACCCGGGTCTTCTACAGCCCCCGGCAGTTCGCCAAGGGCGCCAACACCTCGGTGGTCGTCCACGAGCTGGCCCACCAGTGGTACGGCGACAGCGTTTCGCTCTCCCGCTGGAGCGACATCTGGCTGAACGAGGGCTTCGCCCGGTACGCGCAGTTCCTCTGGTCCGAGCACGAGAACGAGGGCACCGCGCAGGAGCTGGCCGACTACGTCTACGCCTCGCACCCGGCCGGCGACGCGTTCTGGACCGTCAAGCCGGGCGACCCGGGCCCGGACAACCAGTTCGCCGGC
This sequence comes from Kitasatospora sp. NPDC018058, assembly GCF_044327205.1. NCBI lineage: Bacteria > Bacillati > Actinomycetota > Actinomycetes > Kitasatosporales > Streptomycetaceae > Kitasatospora > Kitasatospora sp. NPDC018058. The sequence goes on from NZ_JBIRFA010000017.1 coordinate 117,905, forward strand.
GCCGTGTACGACCGGGGCGCGGTGGCCATCCAGGCGCTGCGCAACGCCGTCGGGGACGAGAAGTTCTTCCAGATCCTCAAGGGCTGGCCCACCGAGCGCCGCTACGGCAACGCGACCATCCCGGAGTTCCAGGCGTACGCGGAGAAGGTCTCCGGGCAGAAGCTCGGCGACCTCTTCAACACCTGGCTGTTCACCGCCGCCAAGCCGGCCGTCGGGCCGGTGCCGGCGGGCACCGCGGCCGCCGCTTCGCTGGCGCCGGGGGCGGACCGGGGTGACGGCCGGCTGCCGGTGGAGCCGAAGTCCTGGAAGAAGATCCAGGACAGCAACTCGCTGCACGACGCCGAGCACTGACGCAGCGCAGGCGCTCAGCAGCCCGGTGAACCGACGGGCAGGGCCCGGCCGCTCATGGACGTGGGCGGCCGGGCTGCGCCGGTGCGGGGCCGTCGGCCGCCAGCAGTTCGGTGAGGCGGCGGACGGCGAAGGGTATGAGGTCGCGGACCGGGATCAGTCGGCAGGGCGCGTTGCCGACCAGCACCTCGCGGATGCCGGCCCGCTCCTCGAACTCCCGCCCCACGACCGGGAAGTGGGTGTCGTTGTCGTTGCCCACATCGGGTGTCTCGATCCAGACCCGCTCGCCCTGGATCGCCATCGGGAAGCGGCGCAGCTTGAGCCGGCGGTTGGGGGCGAAGGTCTCGGCGTAGTGCAGGAAGGTGTTGCGGTTGTGCCCGACGCCGATCAGCAGCACGTACCCGCCGAGGTCGTGCAGGGCGCCGAAGGGCGACTCCCGGCCGATGGCGAAGCCGAGCGAGCGGCGGGCGGTGACCTCCCGGGCGTGGGCGCCGACGGCGGCGACCGAGGCCTGCGGGTGGGTGCTGCGGAGGCTCTCCGGCAGGGCGCGCAGCGCCTCGGCTATCGCGCCCATCCGGGACGGCAGCTCGGAGTGGAACAGCGGGACGGCGGCCCGGAGTTCGGCGACCTCGGCGGTGGGCAGGCCGGCGTGGTCCGGCGCCGGGTCGCAGACCGTGCCGGTGGTGAAGGCGGGCACCGCGACGGTGCCGCCCGGCCCGACCGCCTCGCGCAGGCTGGCCACCACGGCCTCCGCGCCGCCCTCGACCCGGCCGAGGCTGGAGAGCGAGGAGTGCACGATCATCGACATGCCCGCGCGGACGCCGACCCGACGCCAGCCGTCCACGAGGTCGGCGGTGGTGAGCGGGCTGGTGCCCGTGGTGGTCATGGTCCCCCCTGGTGACGGTGGTACTGGTGGTTCTGGTGTTGCCGATAGCGCGGTCGGAGCCGATCCGATCGTTCGGGGCCGACCATAGCGGGTGGCACTGACAATCGGTCCGCCCGCAGGGAGTCGGGGACGGGGGGAGGGGTGGCGTGGCCGTCGCGCCTCGGTCGGAAACGCGGGTTCCCTATGTCTCTCGACATGAAGTATCTTGATGTCGAGATTAGTGGTGATCGCAAGACGGGGGATCTGTCCATGCGGAGGAACGGACTGTTGGCACAGCTGCGGCGGCCACCGGGCGGGCGGGACGCGCGGATCATGCTGCTGGCCCAGGGTGTGGACCGGGCCGGGACCGGCGTGTGGGCGGCGGCCTCGGTGCTGTACTTCACCTACGTGTGCGGGATGGACGCCGGACGGCTCGGCCTGCTGCTCGGGGTGGGCGCGGCGGCCGGTATCGCCGGGTCGCCGCTGGCCGGGCGGGCGGCCGAGCGGCTGCCGGTACGCGGGCTGCTGATCGGATGCCACCTGCTGCGGCTGGGGACGATGGGCCTGCTGCTGCTGGTCGACCACTTCGCCGCGCTGCTGGTGGTCGTCGCCCTGACCTGCCTGGCCGAACGGGGCGCCAAGACGCTGGAGATGCTCTTCGCCACCCGGGTGGCCGGCGGGCGGCGCAGCACGTACCAGGCGCTGTTCCGCAGCGTGGCCAACGGCGGGTACGCGGTGGGCGCGGGCATCGCGGCGATCGGCCTGGCGGTGGGGAGCACGACCGCCTACCGCGCGCTGATCGTGGCCAACGCGCTCTCGTACGTCCTGGCCGCGGCGATGATCTGGCGCACCGAGGAGCCGGACGGTCGCGGGCTGGTGGCGGCAGCCGGTGGGTCGGCGAGTGGCGAGTCGGCGGCTGTCGGGTCGGCGGCCGGTGAACCGTCGGCCGCGCCGAGCCCCTGGCGCGACCGCGGCTACCTGCTGTTCGTCCTGCTCGACCTGCCGATGTGTCTGGACGACTCGATCCTCAACGTCGGCCTGCCGCTGTGGCTCATCCACCACACCGACGCGCCGAGCGCCGTCGTCCCGGTCTTCCTGATCCTCAACACCGTGCTCGTGGTGCTGCTGCAGCTGCGGGTCTCCGCCTGGGCCGAGCGCCCGCGCGGGGCGCCCACGGCGGTGGGGTGGTACGGGGTGATGATGCTCGCCACCTGCTTGCTGATCGCGCTCTCGACCGGCGGTGGGCCGTGGACCGCGTCGATCGCCCTGCTGGCCGCCGCGGCGCTGGTCACCCTGGCGGAACTGATGCGCTCGGTCAGCTCCTGGGAGCTGGCGGTCAGCCTGGCGCCGCCGCGCGCCCGGGCCTCCTACCTCGGGGTGGCGGGGATGTCCCAGTCGGTGCAGAAGTCGGTGGGCCCGATGCTGCTGACCGGTGCGGTGATGGTGGCCGGCCCGGTCGGCTGGCTGGTCCTCGGGGCCGCGTCGACCGGCCTCAGCGCCGTCCAGCGCCGGGCGAGCCTGCGACGGCTGGCGACGGTGGCGATGCCGGAGCGGGTCGCTGTGGGCGTCGGATGACTCACACGTGACGCGCGACGTTTGTCGCGCAGGTCGGCGCCCGCCTCGGCCGGCTCCTGCCGGACTGGTCCGCCGAGTACCGGCGGCGGTTCCAGCCGCGCCGGCTCTCCGTCGCGGCCCAGGCAGGGCAGCAGGCGAACATTGTCCAGGCGGCCGTGGAACTCGTCGCGCCGTCCGCCGGGTGACCGCAGCGTCCGCCTCCTCCTCGGGAGGGAGGCGGAGCCCCCCCCCGGGGCGGGATCCGCGCAGGTCGGAGCCCCGGTTGACTGGAGGTCAACGACGACCGGGGAGGACGACCCATGCTGCGCAGGCGACTCGGACGGCTGCTCGCCACGACGGCGACGGTGGTGATGCTGGCCGGAACGGCCGCTGTGCCCGCGGAGGCGACGGAGACCGGACCGGCCGACATCCGGGCGGCCATCGAGGCGGTGCCGGGCCTGCGGATCGTGGAGGAGGAACCGGCCGCGCCCGGGTTCCGCTTCTTCGTCCTGACGCTGCACCAGCCCGCCGACCACCGCCACCCCGAGCGGGGCGGCTTCGAGCAGCGGCTCACCCTCCTGCACCGCGGCGCTGACCGCCCGACCGTGCTGTACACCAGCGGCTACGCCCTCTCCACCGGCCAGTACCGCTCGGAGCCCGCCGAACTGCTCGACGGCAACCAGGTGAGCACCGAGCAGCGGTTCTTCGGTACCTCCCGGCCCGAGCCCGCCGACTGGAACGACCTCGACATCTGGCAGGCCGCCGCCGACCACCACCACGTGATCCAGGCCCTGCGCGGGGTCTACCGGGCGTCGTGGATCTCCACCGGTGGCAGCAAGGGCGGCATGACCACCGTCTACCACCGCCGGTTCTACCCGCAGGACGTGGCCGGCTCGGTCGCCTACTCGGCGCCGAACAACGTCGACGACCGCGACGACTCCGCCTACCTCGACTTCCTGCACACGGTGGGCACCCCCGAGTGCCGAGGCGCCCTGCAGGCCGCGCAGCGGGCCCTGCTGGAGCGCCGAACCGCCCTGGTCGCCCGGTACCAGGCGTGGGCCGACGCCAGGGGCGACGGCTTCCGGCTGGTCGGCAGCGCCGACAAGGCGTTCGAGATCGCGGTACTGCGCGCGCCGTTCATGTTCTGGCAGGGCCGCGGCCTGTCGGCGTGCCCGGCGGTGCCCGCGCCGGACGCCTCCGACGACGCCCTGTACGGCTGGCTCTCCGAGGTCGCCCAACTTCCGGTCTACGCCGACGCGGTGGCGAACCAGTTCGTCCCGTACTTCTACCAACTGGGCACCCAACTGGGCTACTTCCCGGTCGAGACGACCCGCCTGGCCGACCTGCTCCGCTACCCCGGCGCCACCGAACCGCGCACCTTCGTCCCGCGCGACGTACCGCTGCGGTACCAGCCGCAGGCGATGCGCGACGTGGACCGCTGGGTGCGCACCCGTGGCGAGCACCTGATGTTCGTCAACGGTGCCGCCGACCCCTCGGTCGCCGAGCCGTTCCGGCTGGGCCACGGTTCGCAGGACTCGTACCTGTTCCAGGTGCCGGGCGGGACGCACTCGGTGCGGATCGCCCGGCTGCCGGCCGCAGACGCGGAGGCGGCCGCCGCCACGCTGCGCCGCTGGGCCGGCATGTAGCGGGTAGCGGGGGAGGCCCGGGCCGGCGGCGTGGTCGGCGATGGTCGGTGGCCCGGTGGGTTCGACGCCCGACCGGGGAACCAGGAGGCCCGGGCCCTTCGTGCGGGGTCGGACGGTACCGGCGAGGCGCGGGTGCGAGTCAGCCGCGGTCGGCGGTGATGAGGTGGTAGTCGAGGAGGCCGTCGCGCCAGGCGGTCAGGAAGTGGCGGGTCCAGTGGGCGGGCGGGACGGTGTCGGCGAGGTAGCGGTCGAGGCCCGGCCAGACGTCCGGGCCGATGGACTCGGTGGTGACGGTGGTGAAGCCGGCCCCGGTGAGGTCGGTGGTGAAGTCGTCCAGGGGGTGGGCGACGTCCAGGCCGTCGGCGAAGCTGGCGAGCAGGATCTTGAGACGCTCGGCGATCTCGGCGCCGGGGGCGGTGAAGAAGGTGGTGACCACCAGGCGGCCGCCGGGGCGCAGGACGCGGGCGGCCTCGGCGGCGAAGCTCGTGAGTTCGCGGAAGTGCTGGGCGGCCTCGACGGAGTACAGACCGTCCAAGGAGTTGTCGGGGAAGGGGAGTTCGCCGGCCGAGCCCAGGGTGTAGGCGAGCCGGTCCGGATAGCTGGCCAGAGCTTTGGCGTTGACGGCCCGGGCGCGCTCGATCTGGTCCGGGTGGATGTCGACGGCGGTGACGGAGGCGAAGCGGAACTCCCGTAGTGCCAGGGCCGCGCCCAACCCGCGCCCGCAGCCGACCTCCGCCAGCCGCAGCTGCTCCCGCGGTTCGGGGAACGCCCGCAACACCCGCCGGTACAACTGCTCCTGGCTGCGCACGCGGTCCTCGGGGGTCGGGGAGGTCAAGTCAATGCCCTGCCAGTAACCGAAATTGATGAATCCGCCTGCGAAGCTGGCAGCCTTGGCCAGATCGTCGGTGCCGTACGTCCGGCGTACGGTCGGGGGGATGTGATTGTGGTCCATGGGCCGCTGGGTCTCCTGCTCGATGGGCGCCCGTCCGTCGGACGCGCCGAGGTACGTACCCAAACCGGTTGCGCTCCGAACACGTTACGTGACGGGCGGAGTCCGGCGGGACGGGGCGTCAGCCGATCGAGTCGCGGCCGCCGGGGGTGGGCGGGCCCAGGCGGGTGGGGCGGTGGCGCCCTCGGGGTCGGGCTCGCGCAGCAGGACCTTCCAGCCGTCGGCGACCGCAAGGCCGTCGAGGCGGATGCGGAGCTGCTTCATCTGGCCGGTGTCGTGGAAGTAGAGCACCACGCTCTGGCGGACCGAGCCCTCGTCGTAGAAGTCGGCGGTCACCGCCCCCTGGGCGCCCTCGCCGAAGGCCGTGACCCAGTTGGCCGCCGTGCTCCGGGCCTCGGCGGACGACCCGTCCGAGGTGGCGAGCCCGGCCAGGCCGTCGGCCGACCCCTCGGCGAGGCGCCAGACCACACGTGGGGTGATCGCCAGGCTGCCGGTGGACGGGTAGCCGACCACGTGCAGTGGCGGGTGGTCGGCGTAGTCGGTGGCGTAGTCGAGCCCGTCGTCGCCGGCGCCGAGCCGGTACCCGCCGGCGGCGGAGACGGCTGCGAGGGCGGTGGCGGCGGCCGCGACGGCGAGGAGGCGGGTACGCGGTTGCCGGGCAGGGGCGGAATCGGGCATGGACGGCCAGGTGGGGGTGAAGGGGCGGCGGATTCGGTCAAGTAATGATCAAGGATAGGCAAGGCATTGATCAAGAGGTTCGCGGGGGCCTGCCGGGAGCGGGAAACGCGGTGTCGGACCGGACGGTCGGTTCGCTACAGTCCGCCGGGATGACCAGGTGATCACCGACGAACAGGAGCGGAGCCAGATGAGAACCGACACCCGACCCGTACCGGCGCTGACCGGGGGCGAGCGCGAGATGCTGCGCGGCTTCCTGGACTTCCACCGGGCGACCCTCGCGATGAAGTGCGAGGGCCTCACCGACGAACAGCTGCGGCAGCAGTCCAGCCCGCCGTCCACGCTGAGCCTGCTCGGGCTGGTCCGCCACATGGCGGAGGTCGAGCGGACCTGGTTCCGCAAGGTGATCAACGGCGAGGACATCCCACTGGTCTGGTCCGAGGACGGCGACTACCAGGCGGCGTACGACGCCGCCGACGCCACCCGCGCCGAGGCCTTCGCCGCCTGGCAGGCCGAGGTCGAGCACTCCCGCCGCATCGAACTCGCCGCACCCTCCCTCGAGGTCACCGGCTACCAGCCCCGCTGGGAGGCCGAGGTCTCGCTGCGCCTGGTGATCCTGCACCTCATCCACGAGTACGCCCGGCACAACGGGCACGCCGACTTCCTGCGCGAGGCCATCGACGGCACCGTCGGGGCGTAGCCGCCGACCCGCGCCCTACCAGCCGAGGAGGTGGGTGCGGGTGGTGAGGGCGGTGAGGATGGATTTGGTGGTGGTTTCGGGGGTGAGGGCGGAGGTGTCGAGGGTGTGGGGGTCGGTGGGGGAGGACGGGTCGGACGTGAGGACGACGTAGTGGAGGGCGGCGCCGGTGGTGCGGCTCTCGCGGCGGAAGGTGGCCAGGGTCGGCGGGGTGGCCGGGCACTCGACGATGACCTGGTAGCCGCCGGTGGCGTAGGCGAAGGCGGCCTGGGCGGCGGCCGCGAAGGCCGTGGTGTTCTGGCGCCCGGCCTCCGGAAGGTGCGGCGGGAGCTGGCCGTTGCGGATGACCCGCAGGAAGTCGTCCGTCCGCAGGTGGACGCTCGGGTGCAGCTCCTGGGCGAGCAGGCCCGCGACCAGGCCGTTCCCGGCCCCGATCGGGTCGACGAGGACCAGGACTCCCCCGGCGCCCCGGCCGCCCCCGAGCTCCGGCCCACCTACGGTCGTACGGTTCACAGCTGCTGATCCCTTCGCGGGCCGGGGACGGACGGGTAGCCGGGGCGAGACGGTCGGAGTGCGAAGAAGCCGGTCGGCCGGGATGCGGACAACCGACCGCCTCGTCCCTACGACTGATGCGTTTCGGGGATCAACCTAGTCCAAACGGGTGCCCCGAGTCGTCCCCCCTCCCGGCCTGCGGGTGCTCGTACCGGGCCGTCAGCGCTCCTCGACGCGCAGCACGATCGGGTTGGTGAGCGCCGCCATCGGTCCCCAGGGCAGGTCCTCGCCCATCGAGTTGCCCCTGCCCGGGGTGCCGTCCGCCTTCGGGTGGCGCACCTCGGCCCGGACGTAGGCGGCGAGCGAGGCGGTGGTGCGCCAGAGCACCGCGCCGGAGCCGTCGGCGGGCAGCGACTCCTGGTGCATCTGCCCCTCGTCGGTGAGGAAGCGGACCGTACCGCCGGGCACCCCGGAGACGGTGAGCCGGACGTCCAGCGGGGCGTCGGCCGGGACGGTCAGCTCCTCGCCGATGCCGGCCCGGCGGCCGTTCCCGGTGACGGTGAACTCCAGCCGCACGGCGGCGGACTCGGCGAGCCAGCTGCGCCGGGAGCGAAGCCCGTCGAGGACCGCGTCCCGGGTGAGGTCCTCGGCGAGGACGACGTTGTGCGGGGAGCCGATCACCTGGGGGGCGCTGTGGGCGTCGCTGTCGCCCATGGCGGGCAGCCAGGAGCGGCCGCCGCGCAGGGCCACCGCGAGCGCGGGCCGAGGGCGACGTGCCAGGTGCCCGGGTTGATCGGGCCGGGGAGGTAGCCGGGGGTGGCGGTGTCGCGGGCGATCGCGAACTCGGTGCGGAAGCCGCCGGACCAGCCGCGGAAGCCGTCACCGCCGAGATCGGTGCCGCGCTCGTCGAAGATGCCGATGTCGCAGGAGTTTCCGGGGGTGCCGGCCGGGACCTGCGGCTTGTCGTAGCCGTAGGAGACGGCGATCTCACGGACGCCGTCGGGGACTTCGACCGGGAGGTAGACGAAGTCGGGGGCGCCGGTGGGGAGGTGGCCGGTGAGGGTGAGGGTCCGGTCGGCCTGCCCCGGGGCGGCGGCCGCCGTGCCGGTGGTGGCGGCGAGACCGAGGGCGGTGGCGGCGCCGGTGGCGAGGCCGGTGCGGAGCAGGTCGCGGCGGGCGGGGTGGGGCGGTTGTCCGGACTGCTTCGGCTGGGTCGGGTCGGTCGGCTGGATCGGGTCGGTCGGTTCGGCGGGCATCGGGGCCTCCGGGCTGGGGTGGGCGGATCCGCTGGCTCGCCTACCCCGGGTGGTGAACCCGGGGTGAGGCGGGGCCCACCGGGGTGGGGCGGGTCGGTGAAAGGGGCCGGGCCCCGGGCGGAGGCGGGGGCGAGTTGCGGGGGAGTGACGCTTGGTCGGTTCATACTCTGTGGCACGTGATGACGGGTCGGGAGGCTGGTGTGGCACTGGGGCGGCGGGCGCTGTTGGCGGCGGCGGTCGGTGGCGCGCTGGCGGGGTGCCGGACCAAGCGGGTCGCCGAGGAGGGCGGATCGGCCCCGCCGACAGTCTCCGCTGCGGCCTCGCCCCCCGCCACGCCGCCGGTCACGCCCCCCGCCACGCCGTCTGCCGGGCCGTCCGCGACCGTCTCCGCCGCGCCCGCCGCTCCTGCGGCGGCCCGGGAGCCGACCCGGGCCGAGGTGGTTCAGCGCTACGGCGGCACGGCCCCGAGCGACTGGGGCCTGGAGGTCGCCGGGGTGACGACCTCACCGCCCGAGGGTGAGGCGGCCATGGCGCTGACCTTCGACGCCTGCGGCGGCCCCGGCGGGAACGGCTACGACGCCGAGCTGATCGACTTCCTGCGCGGTCGCGGCGTCCCGGCCACGCTCTTCCTGAACGCCCGCTGGATCGACGCCAACCCGGACGTGTTCGAGCAGCTCGCCGCCGATCCACTGTTCGAGATCGGCAACCACGGCACCGCGCACCGCCCGCTCTCGGTCACCGGCCGGTCCGCCTACGGGATCGCCGGCACGGGCGACGTCGGCGAGGTGTACGACGAGGTCGTGGGAAACGCCCACAAGCTGGCCGGGCTGCTCGGGCACCCGCCCCGGTTCTTCCGCTCCGGCACCGCGCACTACGACGACGTCGCCACCCGGGTGGTCGCCGACCTGGGCGAACGCGTCGCGGGCTTCACCGTGAACGGGGACGGCGGAGCCACGCTCAGCGCCGCCGAGGTGCGGCGGGAGGTGGCGTCGGCCCCGCCCGGGGCGATCGTCATCGGCCACATGAACCGCCCGGGCGGCGGCACCGCCGCCGGGGTGGCGGCGGCGGTGCCGGGGCTGCTCGGGTCCGGGCGGCGGTTCGTCCGGCTGTCCGATGTGATGTGAGGCTGTCGGCTGTGCGGTGAGCCGGACTCGGTGCGAGCCCGGCGGGGTGTGCGGGCCCGGGGTTTACGCCAGGCGGAGGCCGTCCGGGTGCTCCTCCTCGATGATCCGCACCAGCCAGTCGAAGACCGTCGGCCCCTTGCCCTCCCGGGCGGCGGCGAGCTCGGCGCCGACGTGCTCGCGGTTGGCGGGGTGACAGCGGGTGAGCCGCAGCTCCAGCCGGCGGATCGTCTCCGGGTAGCCGAGGTTGTGGCGGGAGACCTCGTGGTCGCGCCACTCGATGACGTAGTCGCCGTCCTCGGGCGTGCCGTAGCCGCCGCGCAGGCAGTCGGCGAAGGCGTCGAGGTTGCGGCCGAAGTAGCCGTCCACGCCCATCTCCCGGCCGACCACGTCCCAGAAGTCGTCCAGGTTGCCGATCCTGCTGCCGTCGATCACATAAGTCACCGTCACGGGGTCGAGGATATGCCCGGAAGGCGAACGGACCGGCGCTGCGCGGACCGGCGACGCACGGTTACGGTTCGACGGCGATCGCGGTGGCGAGCAGCCCGTCGCGGACCGCCCAGCGGCCGTCGAAGCCCTCGATCCGGCGGCCGCCGACCGTCGGGCCGGGGACCAGCAGCCGGGCGGAGAAGGTGCCGTCGGGGGAGAGGTCGAGCTCGGCCTCGTGGAAGTCCAGCCACAGCTCGGTCAGCGGGAACCAGGCCTTGTAGACCGACTCCTTGGCGCTGAACAGGATCCGGTCCCACGGGGTGCCCGGGTGCTCGGCGGCGAGCTTCGCCAGCCGCTGCCGCTCGACCGGCAGGGTGACGACGTCGAGCACGCCCTCCGGGAGCGGCAGCGCGGGCTCGGCGTCGATGCCGACGGAGGCGAGGGCGCCGGCCCGGGCGACGGCGGCGGCGCGGAAGCCGTCGCAGTGGGTGAGGCTGCCGGTCACGCCGTCCGGCCAGCTCGGGGCGCCGCGCAGGCCCGGGACGAGTGGGCGGTACGGGACGCCGAGGCGGGCCAGGGCGGCCCGGGCGCAGTGGCGCACGGTGGTGAACTCGCGGCGGCGCTTGTCGACGGCGTTGGCGACGACCGCCTCCTCGGCCGGCTCAAGCCGGGCCTCCGGCGGGTCGTCGTAGGCCACCTCGGTCACCACGACGTCCGGCAGCAGGTCCCCGATCACGCGTTCCCCCCTCGGTCGGCCGCGCGGGCGGGCGCCGCGCGGGACGAGCGTAACCCGGGCGGACGGCCCTGGTCCGTGATCTTGGCGAACCGGGGCCGCCCGGCATCGGTGACGTGAGGCCGGGGCTGCCGGGCGAGCAGCTGGGCGAAGTTCGACCCGGGGCTGCCGGGCACGGGCAGTGCGCCGAGGTCGGTCATGCCGCCGACCGGGATGCGGTATCGGGTGACGCCCTGTCAACACCGCGCGTGGTGAGGCGGTCACGTATCTTCGCTCCTTCGATCGCATTGGTAAAGCTTCTTGCCTTGTGTTCATGACAACATCGAGGAGGTCTGGACCATTCCGAGGTGAAGCGCATACGTTCCCTTCACTCGGGTGGCCGCTGGGGCGGGCGGGTCGTCGAACTCCATGGCGGAACAGGCGACTTGTGATTGTCATGCCCATGGCTATCCAAGCACTCATCGAGCCGGAGGGAACGAACCATGCGCGCCATCGGCACGAACCTCAGGATCCTCGCGGGCGCCCCGCTCGCCGCCGCAGCTCTCATCGCCCTCACGGCCGGCTCCGCCAGCGCCGCGATACCGCTCAACAAGCCCATGACTGGCAAGGCCACCTACTACACCGACGCCGGCTACGGCGCCTGCGGCACCCAGATCAACGCGTCCACGCAGATGCTGGTCGCCGTCCCGCACACCTGGTGGACCTCCGCCAACCCCAACAACGACCCGCTCTGCAAGGGCATTTCGGTCAAGGTGACGTACCAGGGCAAGACCATCACCGTCCCGGTGAAGGACCAGTGTCCCTCCTGCGACTCCACCCACATCGACCTCAGCCAGCCCGCCTTCGCCAAGCTGGCCCCGCTCGACAAGGGCGTGATCAACGGCCTCACCTGGCAGTTCGTCAAGGCCGGTCTGAACGGCAAGACCGTCGAGCTGTCCGAGCCGATCACCGGCTCGACCATCGGCTGAGGCTGCTGAGGCTGCTGAGGCTGCTGGGGTCGCTGGGGTCGCTGGGGTCCACGGAGGAGTCTTGGCTTCGATCACCCTCGACGCGGAGCGTCGCGTCCGCGCCGACGCCGTACGCGTTCGGGTCGCGGCGATGGAGACGCTGCGCTCGCTCGGCTTCCAGGTCACCGCGGAGATGGCCACCGTGGTGGAGGCCCAGCGCGGATCGGCCGTCCGCTCCGCGCTGCTGCTGCCCGACCAGGTCCCGCTCACGGCGCGCCTGCGGTTCACGGCCGATCCCGACGGCCTCGCCGGGAGCACGGCGCTGTCGCTGCACCTGACGGACCGTGGTACCCCCGGCTCCCCAGCGCCCGGCCGTGGCGCCGCATCCGGTGCCACCCGCCCTGCCCGTGGTCCCGCCGGTGCCCGCCGCCGCACCCGGGTTCGGTCCGCCGCCCGAAGGCTTCACCGCGTCGCTGCCGACCTGCGGCATCTGCGGCGGAAGCTTTCCCGTCCTGTGGTCCGTACAGGTCCTCGACGGGCTCAACCCGCGGCCGATGACGGTCTGCGCGACGTCCTCGCGCTGTTCGCCGCCCTCGCTCGTCACCCCGGCGCGGATCCGGTTCTGACCTCGGCCGAGGGCCGCCGTCGCAGGGGCGGGGGCAGGGGGCCGGTCAGGGGTGGTGTTCGATGGCCTCGACGATGTCGGGCGGTGATCTGTCGGTGGTGAGAGGGGAGTTCGGAGAATGCCGGAGGCGAAGAGGCCGATGCTGTACGTCGTCGTGTGTGCGGCGGGAGTGGCTGACGGGGTGGGGGAGCTGATCTCCGCGGCGCAGGGGCGGGGGTGGGAGGTCGGCGTGGTGGCGACTCCGCTGGCCATGGGGTTCATCGACACCGCCGCGATCGAGGCGCAGACGGGGTATGTGATCCGCTCGGCCTGGCGGAAGCCGGGGGACGGCAGGCCGCTGCCGGACGCGGACGCGATCGTGGTCGCTCCGGCGACCTTCAACACGATCAACAAGTGGGCCGCCGGCATCGCTGACACACTCGCGCTCGGCATCCTCTGTGAGGCGTACGGGCGGGGCACTCCGACGGCTGTGCAGCCGCGCGTCAACGAGGCGCTGGCGAAGCATCCGGCGTACGGGGAGAGCCTGGTCCGGCTCCAGGGGATGGGGGTGCGTTTCGTGGACGACGCTCCCGAGGCGTACACCTGGACGCGGGTGCTCGACCTGCTGGAGAGCTGACAGGGTGCTCGGCCCGGTGCGGGGATCCTGCCACTCTGGAGGGTGGTCCCCGGTGATCCCCCGAGGGTAGCGTCCGGGCGGGTCGGCGAATCTGACGGGCCGTTCGGCGGACGCGTGCGGCTGGGCTGCCGTGCGGTCCGCCGTGAACCGCACACCGTTGAGGGCGTGCTGAGTCGAACCCTGCCCGCCCTGTGCCTCGCCCTGCTGCTCTGCGCGCCGGCAAGCCGCGCGTACGCCACCTCGTCCGGCGGGGAGGTGGTCGCCGTGGACCAGGCGTCCCGCCGCGTCCTCGTCCTGGAGACGGCCGAGGGGCTGATGGACTACCAGGGGCCGGACCGGGCGCCCGTCGTGTGGTCCTGGGGGGCCGACCGGGCGCCCGACCTCGGCGACCTCGACCCCGCGCACAGCTGGACCAACCCGGATGAGGCGAAGCGCCGGATCCTGGCGGACCACCGCTACCTGCTGACCACCGCCTCCGGCGGGCTCGCCGCGGTCGTCGACACCGCCACCGGCCGCAGCCGCTGGGCGGCGGACCTCGGCGAGGCCGTCAACCCGCACAGCATCGAGCTGCTCCCGGACGGCAACGTCGCCGTCGCCGCGAGCGGCGGCGACTGGGTGCGGCTGTACGCCGCCTCGCAGGGCCCCCGGGTGACCGCTCACGCGACCTTCCGCCTCCCCGGCGCGCACGGGGTGTACTGGGACGAGCGGACCGGCCTGCTCTGGGTGCTCGGCGACGACGAGCTGACCGGGCTGCGGGTCGGCGGCACCCCGGCCGAGCCCGCGCTGAGCGCCGTCCGGAGCGCCCCGCTGCCCGACCAGGGTGGGCATGACCTCGCGCCCGTGCTGGGCGCGCCAGGCCGGTTCTGGGTGAGCACGCTGAACGGTCTGTGGCAGTACGACCCGGCCGCCGACGGGTTCACCCCCGTCCATCTGACCGATCCCGCCGCCGAGCAGGACGTCAAGAGCATCGGCGACGACCCCGACACCGGGCGGCTGCTCACGGTGGCCCCTGATCACCGTGGCCCGTGCGACTGGTGCACCTCGGTGATCCGGCTGCACCGCCCGGAGGGGGCCTGGACGCTGCGTGGGACGCAGCTGTACAAGGCGCGCTGGTGGGCCACCTGATAGCAGATCTGTGACGGACAGTAGTCGATCTTGCTCGGCGGGTCGGCGATACCACCCGTTCTGCTTACCGCGTTCGGCTGATGGGGCATATTGTGTACCCCCGCAAACTACTCCGATAGAAGTCAGTTTCCCGTCACCGTCCTAAAACCATCTGCGGACCCGCGCCGACTGGGATAGCGTCGAAGGCGTCGGGGGGTCGACACCGAGCCGGTGTATTCGAACGCTAGTTACTGGGCCGTAATGGCCCGAATCGGTCCTGGAGAAAAGCATGCGGAACCTGCAGAATTCACTTCCGGAAAACCGGTCGGAGGTCATCGACGATCTGCAGCTCGCGGTGGATTCGCTGTCCGCCTTCCCGGCCCGGAACGCGGCCGGCGGGGCCGATGTCACCGAGCGGCTCGCGGCGGTCGCCGAACTCTGCCGCTCGGTCGACGCGGTGCTCGACAGCCTGGTCGTCCAGGCGGCCGCCGAGGCCGCCGAGGAAGGGTGGACCGCGGCCCGGATGGCGGCCGAACACTCCGGTTACTACGCCAGGTTGCGGCGCGCGCTGCTCCCCGCCGGGGTCTCGGCCGGGCTGACGCAGCAGTGAGCGCGGTGTACGCCCGCGCCCACGTGCTGTCCTGCCCCACCCGGTGGAGCGACGTCGACGAGAACGGGCACATCAACAACGCCCGGCTGGTCGGCTACATCCAGGAGGGGATTTACGACCTGTTCTGCCACCACGCGACCGCCGTCCGGGAATCGCTGTTCCCGTCCGGATTCATTATCGCGCGGCACGAGATCGATTACCTGGAACAGCTCCACCACGGGCCGGAGCCATTGGCGGTGCGACTGACGGTGGAACGGCTCGGCCGGAGTTCCGCGCAGGTCGAGGTGAATGTCTGCCGGGAGCCGCTCACCTTTATGCGGGCCCGGACCGTGGTGGTCGCGCGGGACCGGGAATCCGGTCGCTCGCGCAAACTCACCCCGAACGAACGCCGTTTTCTGTCGGCGTTTATGGCGGACACGGCGCGTGGCGACGCCCCGACCGTCGGCCTGCAGCCGACCGTGCCGGCCCAGCGGGTGGCGACCCGATCCGGCGGCGGGATGGTCCCGTCGCACAGCTCGCGCAGACGGTGTCGGGCCTCGGCGGGCTGACCGCCGCTTGATGCCTGTGAGTTCCCGTGCCGGTGACGGCGCGGGCCGGCGGCGTGATCGACAACGGCGTCGATCCGTCCGTCCGGCCCCGGCTCCCGGCCGGGGCGTTCGTGCCCGGAAGCCCCCGGCCCGACATCGGCGGGTATCGGCCCGGGCGGACCGCAGTACGCTGATCATCACGGGAGCCGGTACGTCCCCCGACGGTCACGGGCTGCGATGAGGCGTCGCACAGGCGGTAGGGGACCTCGGACCATCGGCCGCCGCCGGTCCGGCCGGATCCCGCCGACCGGAAGGAGGACGCGATGACCATCTCTTGGGAGGACTTCCTCGCCCGCGTCGTGGAGCGGGGCGAGTACCGGGGTGAGGCGGAGGCGGACCATGCCGCCCGGGTCGTGCTCGGCCTGCTCGGCGAGCATCTGGTGGGATCCGAACGGACCGAACTCGCCGACGCGCTGCCCACGACGTACGCCCCGCTGCTGCGCGACGCCCAGCCGGCCGCCGCGCCGCTGACCGCCGAGCGCTTCGTGGACGCCGTGGTCGGTTGGATCGACGGGGCGACGCCGGCCACCGCCCAGTGGGACATCGGGGCGGTGCTCAGCACCGTGGCCGACCTGGTTCCGGGGGAACGCATCGACCGGGTGATCGAACAACTCCCGGAAGGCTACGACCTGCTCTTCGGCCACCCGCTGCCGGCCTGAGCGCCCCTTCGCGTCGAGGATCCCTTCGCGTCGAGGATCCCTTCGCGCTGAGGACTCCTTCCCGTTGAGGATCCCTTCCCGGCCTGAGGCCTCCTTCCCCGGCCTGCGGGGTGCCGTCGGGCTCGGCGCCGGTGAGCGCCGGGACGGCGGTGGTGGAGCCCCGGGCGTAGCGGCGGACCGGGGTGTCGAGCAGGGCGTAGGGCGGCACGGCGCGGGTCTCCGACCGGGGTGGTGCCGGTGGGCGGCGGGCGGTCAGCGGCAGAGCGCCGCCGCGCCGATCAGCCCGGCGTCGGTGCCGAGTTCGGCGCGGCGCACGTCCAGGCTGCGGATGTACGACAGGGCGGCGTAGCGGTCCAGGTGCCGGGCGAGCGGGGTGAACAGCACCGCCCCGGCGGTGGCGACGCCGCCCCCGACCACCACCCGGTCGAGGTCGACCAGGGCGGCGGTGGCGGCGATCCCGGCGGCCAGTGCCTGGGCGGCCCGGTCGAAGGAGGCCAGCGCGATCGGGTCGCCCGCCCCGGCGGCGGCGGCGACCGCCCGGGCGGTGCGGTCCTCGCCGTCCGGGCGCCAGCCCTCGGCGAGGGCCCGGCGGGCGATCGCGGTGCCGCTGGCGAGGCCCTCCAGGCAGCCGCGCGAGCCGCACGGGCAGAGCTCGCCGTCCAGGTCGACGCTGATGTGGCCGAGGTGCCCGGCGTTGCCGCTGGGGCCCGGCCGGACGGCGCCGTCCAGCACCAGCCCGGCGCCGACGCCGGTCGACACCACCAGGCAGAGCGCGTTGGCGGCGCCCCGGGCCGCGCCCTGCCAGTGCTCGGCGGCGGCCATCGCGACGCCGTCCCCGGCGAGCCGGACGGGCAGTGCACGGACGGCCACCGCGGGGTGCGCGGCGACCTCGGCGACCAGCGGGAAGCCGCGCCAGCCGGGGATGTTGACCGGGCTGACGGTGCCGCCCGCGAGGTCGACCGGGCCCGCGCTGCCGATCCCGACGGCCGTCACGGCGGCCCACTCGGCCGTACCGGCGAGCTGGTCCAGCACCTTGCGCACGACGGCGAGCACCGCCGGGCCCGGCTCCCGGGCCGGGGTGGGCAGCTGGAGTCGGTGCCGCAGCCGTCCGTCGCCGTCGACCAGCGCGCCGGCGATCTTGGTGCCGCCGATGTCGACGGCGGCGAACAGGGGAGTGAGCGGCACGGTGGGCTCCAGGAGGTGGGAGTCGGCGGCGCCCCGGCCGCGCGGGGCCGGGGCGCTCTTACGGTACGTCGGTCAGCCGGCCGCGCTGAGCCGCAGGGTGACCAGTTCGAACGGCCGCAGCGCCAGCCGCACCGCACCGTCCTCCACCGCGACCTCGCCGCGGGTGCCGTCCCAGGGCCGCTCCAGCAGGTCGCAGGGGGCGGCGCCGGCCAGCGGGAAGGAGGTGGTGAGCCGGCCCCGGGCGCGGCCGCCGCCCGCCTCGTAGACCCGGACGATCAGGTCGCCGCTGCGGTCGTCGGCGAGCTTGACCGCGCTGACCACGAGCGCGTCGTTGTCCAGCTCGACCAGCGGCGCGATCTGCTCGGCGCTGCCGGTGACCCGCCGCTCGGGCAGGCCGATCCGGTAGCCCTCGCGGACGGCGTCGGCGATCGCCGCGCCCGGGACCAGGGCGTGCCGGAAGCGGTGCAGGCCCTGGTCGGTCCTCGGGTCGGGGAAGCGCGGGGCGCGCAGCAGCGAGAAGCGGACCGTGGTGGTGGTGCCGCCGTCGCCGTCGCGCACGGTGCGGGTGACGTCGTGGCCGTAGGTCGAGGCGGTCACCAGGGCGACGCCCCAGCCGGGCTCGTCCAGGTGGACGAAGCGGTGGTTGCAGGCCTCGAACTTGGCGGCGTCCCAGCTGGTGTTGGTGTGGGTGGGCCGGTAGAGGTGGCCGAACTGGGTCTCGGCGGCGTAGCGCTCGGTGTGGATGTCCAGCGGGAACGCGGCCTTGAGGAACTTCTCGGTCTCGTGCCAGTCCACCTCGGTGTCGATGTCGAGGCGCTGCTCGCCGGCCCGCAGGGTGAGCGTCTGGACGACGGTGGAGGAGTCGAAGGAGCGGGCGATCCGGACCGAGGCCTGATCGGCGGTGGCCGCGGCGGTGAGCGAGTCCACGCCGGTCAGGTCGGTGACGGTGTTGCGGTAGAACCGGTCGACGTCCCAGGCGTCCCACATGTTGGGGAAGTCGGGGTGCAGCTGGAGCAGATTGGCCCGGCTGCCGGGGGCGACGGTCTCCCGGCCGCTCGCCGTCTCGACCACCGAGCCGATCAGGCCGTCGGCGTCGACCACCACCTCCAGCAGGCCGTTGCGCAGGGTGAAGCCGCCCCCGTCCAGCGGGGCCACCGAGCAGGCCGTACCGCCCGGGACGGCGACCGCCGCCCCGCCCGCCGGAACGGCCGAGCGCGCGTGCGGCGCCGCGTTGAACACCAGCTCGCGCCCGCCCGAGGCCGCCCCGGCCAGCGCCTGCTGGGCCGCTCCGATCAGCCCCTCCAGCTCCCGCGCCAGCGCCGCGTAGGTGGCCTCGGCCTCCCGGTGCACCCAGGCGATCGAGGAGCCGGGCAGGATGTCGTGGAACTGGTGCAGCAGGACGGTCTTCCAGATCCGGTCCAGCTGCTCGTACGGGTACTCGGCGCCGGTGCGCAACGCGGCGGTGGCACACCAGAGTTCGGCCTCGCGTAGCAGGTTCTCGCTGCGCCGGTTGCCCCGCTTGGTCCTCGCCTGGCTGGTCAGGGTGGCCCGGTGCAGCTCCAGGTAGAGTTCGCCGACCCAGACCGGCGGGTTCGGGTACTCGGCCTCGGCCTTGGCGAAGAACTCGGCGGGCTTCTCCCAGCGGACGGTGGCGGAGCCCTCCAAGTCCCTCATCCGGGCGGCCTTGGCGACCATCTCGCGGGTCGTCCCGCCGCCGCCGTCGCCCCAGCCGGTCGGGGCGAGCGAGTGCCGGGCCACTCCCTTGTCCTTGAAGTTCCGCGCGGCGTGGGCGATTTCGCTGCCCTTCATGGAGCAGTTGTAGGTGTCCACGGGCGGGAAGTGGGTGAAGATCCGCGTTCCGTCGATGCCCTCCCAGAGGAAGGTGTTGTGCGGGAACGTGTTGACCTGGCTCCACGAGATCTTCTGGGTCAGCAGCCACTTGGAGCCCGCGTTGCGGATGATCTGCGGCAGACCGCCGGTGAAGCCGAAGGTGTCCGGCAGCCAGGCCTCGTGGTTCTCGACCCCGAACTCCTCCAGGAAGAAACGCTTGCCGTGCACGAACTGCCGGGCCATCGCCTCGGAGCTCGGCATGTTGGTGTCGGACTCCACCCACATGCCGCCGGCCGGGACGAACCGCCCCTCGGCCACCGCCTTGCGCACCCGCGCGTACACCTCGGGGCGGTGCTCCTTGATCCAGGCGTACTGCTGCGCCTGGGACATGGTGTAGAGGAAGTCCGGTTCGTCCTCCAGCAGGGCGGTCATGTTGGCGGTGGTGCGGGCCACCTTGCGGACGGTCTCGCGCAGCGGCCAGAGCCAGGCCGAGTCGATGTGGGCGTGGCCGATCGCGCTGATCCGGTGGGCGGACGGCGCGGCGGGCGCGGCCAGGACCGCCGTCAGCTCCGAACGGGCGTGCGCGGCAGTAGCGTTGACGTCCTGCAGGTCGACCGCGTCGAGGCAGCGTTCGACCGCGCGCAGGATCTCCCAGCGGCGGGCGCTCTCCACCGGCAGCTCGGCCATCAGCTCGCCGAGCACCTCCAGGTCCAGCGACAGCTGCCAGACGGTGTCGTCGAAGACCGCCAGGTCCATCCGGGCCAGCCGGTACTGCGGCCGGTCGCCCGCCGTCTCCTTGTCGCCCAACTCGGTGGGCAGGAAGGGGTGGTAGTCCAGGATCACGGGGTTGGCGGCGGCCTCGACGTGCAGCAGCACCTGCTCGCCGCCGGCCGCCGGGGCGGCGATCCGCACCCACTGGTTGCGCGGGTTGAGGCCCTTCACCGGACTGCCGTCCGGGCGGTAGACCAGGCCCTCGCACTGGAAGCCGGGCATGTTGGCGTCGAAGCCGAGGTCGATCAGCGCCTCGACCGTCCGCCCGGCCCAGGCCTCGGGCACGGTGCCGGCCACGGTCAGCCAACTGGTGCCCCAGGGCGCGCCCCAGGCGTCGCCGACCGCGATCGGGGTGCGCGGCGCGGCCAGGCCCTCGGCGACCGGGACGGGCTCGCCGGGGGCGGTCCAGATGCCGACCTCCAACGGGACGGACTCGGGGTAGACCGCCGGGAGGATGCGCTCCTCCAGGACGCGCTTGAGGCGGGACTCGACCAGGGTGCGGTCATCGTGCATGTCGGCAGGCTCCGTTGCGTGGCGAGGGTCAGCGGTGTCTAGGAGAAGCAGCGGTGTCTCGGGGGCCAGCGGTGTTCAGGGAGAACGTACGTCGGAGGGGTGGACCACCTCGGTGATGCCGCGCGCGGCCAGGTGCGCCCGGTCTCCGGCGTGCTCGGCGAGTACGGCGGTCGGGCGGGCGCCCGCCTCGACGAGGCGCATGAAGGCCTCGTAGACCGGGCCGCCGGGGCCGCAGACCGAGCGGCGGGGGGAGGTCACCTCGTCGCCGGTGGCCACCACCACGGCGGTGCTGCGCGGCGCGGGCGGCCGCCAGGAGCGGCGGGCCTCGGCGGCGGCCTCGGCGAGCCGGGCGCCGGCCGGCTTGACCTGTCGGTCGGCGGTCAACAGGCCGAGGCTGTACTCCAGTTCGGGGAAGTCGGCGAGCGAGCGGTCCACGTCGTGCGAGCACCACCAGGTGACGCCCCACAGGTCCGGGCAGTCCAGCACGGCGGCCACGGTGGCGCCGGTGAACCGGGCCGCGTCCTCGGCGGTGATGTGCGGGGCGGGCGCGCCGACCTCCTGCAGCCAGACCGGGCGGCCCGGGTCGTCGGCCCAGGCCTTGGACAGCTCCACCAGGTACGCGGCGTGCTGGGCGGTGGCGGTGGAGTGGGCGCCGTAGCGCTGGGCGGTGCCGTTGAACACCCAGGAGTGCACGGCGGTGGCGGCGCCCAGCCGGGCCGAGTGCCAGGGCGTGAACGGGTGCCCGTCCAGGTACCAGGCGGCGTCGTAGGAGGCGTGCAGGTGCAGCCGTCCGGGCGCGCCCTGCTCGCAGGCGGCGAGCATCCGGCGCAGCCACGCCTCCGCCTCGGCGGGGGTGACCCGGTCCGGGTCGGGGTGCGGGGCACCGGAGAACTGGTTGATCTCGTTGCCGAGCGTCATCCCGAGGAAGTTGGGCCGCTCGTGCAGCGCCCCGGCCAGTGTGCGCAGATAGGCCGCCTGGCCGTCGAGCACCTCGGGGTCGGTGAAGATGTTCCGCCGGTGCCAGGTCTGGGTCCAGGACGGCAGGAAGTCGAAGCTGGACAGGTGCCCCTGCAGGCCGTCCACCGCGACGTCCAGACCGCGCTGACCGGCCGCGTCCACCAGAGCGGTGAGCTGCTCGACGGCGCGCGGGCGGATCAGGGTGCGGTTGGGCTGGAACAGCGGCCAGAGCGGGAAGACCCGGACGTGGTCCAGGCCGAGCGCGGCGATGGAGTCGAAGTCGGCGCGCACGGCGTCGAGCTCGAAGTCGAGCCAGTGGTGGAACCAGCCGGCGCTGGGGGTGTAGTTGACGCCGAAGCGCGGAGTGGTGGTCACGGAGGTCTTCCTCAACTTGGTTGGGGCATACGGACGGTGTCCTCGTCCTGGGGGTTCACCCCTTGACGGCTCCCTCCTCGACGCCCTTGAAGAAGAAGCGCTGGCAGACGGCGAACACCACGACGACCGGCAGGAAGGCGATCATGGTGCCGGCCGCGATCAGCCGGGGGTTGGCGGAGAAGGTGCCGTTCAGGTACTGGAGCCCGACGGTGAGGGTGTACTTCTGCGGGTCGTTGAGCACGATCAGCGGCCAGAGGAAGTCGTCCCAGGCACCGATGAAGGTGAAGATGACGATCACGCTGAGCATGCCGCGCACATTGGGCAGGCCGACGTGCCACAGCCGCTGCCAGACGTTGGCGCCGTCGACCAGCGCGGCCTGGTCGAGCTCGGCCGGTACGGCGGCGAAGGCGGTGCGCATCAGCAGCACGTTGAGCATCGCGATCGCGCCGGGCAGGGCGACGCCGGCCAGGCTGTCGGCCAGGCCGAGGCTGCGCACCAGCACGTACTGGGAGACGATGGTGACCTCGCCGGGCAGGACCAGGGTGGCCAGGAACAGGCCGAGCACCAGCTTGGCGCCGCGGAAGCGCAGCCGGGCGAGCGCGTAGCCGGCGAGGGTGCAGCCGACTACGTTGCCGATGATGCAGACGGCCGCGACGATCACCGAGTTGAGGGCGTACGTCCACACCGGGATGGCGTCGGCGACCTTGCCGTAGTTGCCGAGGGTCGGCTGGTCGGGCAGGAAGCTCGGGGTGCGGGTGTAGACGTCCTCGGCGGGGCCCTTGAGGGAGGTGGACAGCTGCCACAGGAAGGGGCCGATGACCAGCAGCAGGACGAGGGTCAGGAGCAGGTAGCGGGCGACGGTCCGGGCGGGGGAGGGGGTGTTGAAGCCGCTGGAGCCCTGGGCGGCCCTGGTGCGGAGGGTGGTCATGGGGTCAGGCCGCCTTCCGGTTCAGCCGCATCAGGAACAGCATCGGGCCGAGGGTGATGACGAACAGCAGCAGGCTGAGCGCGGAGGCGTAGCCCAGGTGGCCGTTGAAGCCACGGCTGTACATCTGGATCAGCATCACCACCGACATGTCCCGGCCGCCGGGCCCGCCCAGGCCGTTGGAGAGCACGTACAGCTCCGAGAAGACGCGCAGCGAACTGACCGAGATCAGGGCCGAGATCAGCACCATGGTCGGCCGCACCCCCGGCAGCGTGACGTGCCAGAACCGGCGCACCGGGCTCGCGCCGTCCACGGCCGCCGCCTCGTGCAGCTCGCGCGGGACGCCGGCGAGGGCGGACAGGTAGATGACCATGTAGTAGCCGAGGCCCTTCCAGACGGTCAGGGCGATCGCGCTGAACAGCAGCAGCCAGCGGTCGGTGAGGAAGGAGACCGGGGAGTCGGCCAGTCCACTCTGCTGGAGCAGGCCGTTGACCAGGCCCCGGTCGTCCAGCACCCAGCCCCAGATCAGCGCCACCACCACGGCGGAGGCGATCACCGGGGTGTAGAACGCGGTGCGGAAGAAGGTGATGCCGGGGATGCGCCGCTGGACCAGCAGGGCGAGCAGCAGCGGTAGGACGGTGAGCAGGGGGAGGCAGACCAGCATGAACACGATGCTGTTGAGCAGGGCGTCGGCGAGCTGGTCGTCGTCGAACAGGCGGCCGTAGTTCTCCAGGCCGGTGAACTGCCCGCCGCCCAGGGGCTTGGCGTTGGTGAAGGACAGGATCACCGTGTTGACGGCCGGCCAGAGGTTGAAGACGGCCAGCCAGAGTATCGCGGGCCCGGCGAGCAGCCAGGGAGTGAACCAGCGCCGGTGGGTCATGCCGTTGCCTTTCGGGGCCTCGGCCCTGCTGGGGCCCGGGGTGGTGCGGGCCTGGGGCCTGGGTACGGGTCATTCCCGGGGCGGCGGGTGCGGGGGGAGACCCGCCGCTTCGCCGGTACGGTCCGCGGAGCGGGTGGTCAGCCCTTGAGCAGCTTGTCGCACTGCTCGACGGCGGTGTCCAGCGCCTGCTTGGAGCTGGTGTCGCCGCTGATGGCCAGCGCGAACTGCTGCTTGATGATCGTGCCCATGGCGTCGTCCACCTCGACCGGCTGGATCAGCTTGGCCTTGGCGAGCGAGGTGAAGGCGATCACCTTGGCGTCGGCCGCGTTGGTGCCGTCGCTCTTGCTGAAGAACGGGTCGTTCGCGGAGGCCTTGGTGGACGGGAAGACGCTGGTCAGGTGGGCGAAGGCGGCCTGGTTCTCGGGGCTGGTGACCCAGCGGGCCAGGGCGACCGCGGCGGCCGGGTTCTTGGTGTTCTTGGGGATGGACAGGCCCTGGACGTACAGCGGCGGGGTGGCCATCGCGGGGGAGGGGAGGACCTTCGGCGCGAGGGTCGGGTTGTCGGTGGCGAGGCTGGTGATGAAGTTGCCGCCGCCGGTGGTCCAGGCCGCGGTGCCGGAGCTGAAGAGCTTGGAGTTGCCGGCGTAGGTGTCGGTGAGCACGCCGTTCGGCATCAGTCCTTCCTTGAAGGCGTCGCGGTACTTGTCGAGCAGCGCGGCGGCTTCGGGGGTGTTGAAGGTGAAGGACTTGCCGTCGTCGGCCATGATCTTCACGCCGATGTTGTAGAGGTCGCCGAGGCCCGGCTTACGGCTCATCAGATAGGTCTGGCCGCCGGACTTCTCCTTCATCACCCGGGCCTGGGCGATCAGTTCGTCCAGCGTGGTCGGGGGCTTCTTCGGGTCCAGGCCGTACTTCGTGAGGAGTTCCGAACTCCAGTAGTTCACATCGGTGTTGAGATACCAGGGGTAGCCGAAGGTGCCCTGGTAGCCGTTGTAGCGGTAGGCCTCGACGCCGCCGGCGACGTACTCGTCGGCGAGCTTGGGGTCGGCCTTGGCGACGTCGAGCAGGACGTCCTTCTTCGCCAGCGGGAAGGCGAAGTCCGGCGGGAGGTTGACCACGTCGGGCAGGGTGCCGGAGGCGGCCTGGCTGAGCACCTTGTCGGAGTAGCCCTCGCCGGGCTGGTCCAGCCAGTCGACCTCGACGCCCGGGTACTTCTTCTTGAAGCCGTCGATCACGCCCTGCATGTAGTCGGTGAACTTGGGCTTGAGCGCCCAGGTCTGGAGCGAGACCTTGCCCTTGACCTCACCGGTGGCGGCCGCACTCGCCACGCTGTCGCCGTTCTTGCCGTCTCCGGAGCCGAGCCCGCAGCCGGTGAGGGCCGCTGCGGTGAAGGCCGTCGTCGTCAGTGCCGCCCAGATTCTTCGCATGAGGGTCTCCCGGTCCTGGGGGTGGGTGGGGGATGGTGCGGAATATCGGAATCGGCATAACTAAACCGGTCTAGCTATGGCAGGGACTATGCTCCCGCCTAAACTTGGCTGTCAAGAGAGGAGTCGGGTTCTGTGGGCAGACCGACGATCGCCGACATCGCCCGCCGGGCCGGTGTTTCCAAGGGCGCGGTGTCCTTCGCGCTCAACGGCCGCCCGGGGGTCAGCGAGGCCACCAGGGCGCGGATCCTGCGGGTCGCCGAGGAGATGAACTGGCGCCCGCACAGTGCCGCGCGCGCCCTCGGCGGGGCCAAGGCGGACGCCGTCGGCCTGGTGATCGCCCGTCCGGCCCGCACCATCGGCGTCGAGCCGTTCTTCAGCCAACTGCTCTCCGGCCTGCAGGCCGTGCTCTCGGCCAGCTCGGTCGCGCTGCACCTGATGGTGGTCGAGGACACCGTCGCCGAGATCGAGGTCTACCGGCGCTGGGCCTCCGAGCACCGGGTGGACGGCTTCATCGTGGTGGACCTGCAGGTCAGGGACCCGCGACTGCCGGTGCTGGACGAACTCGGGCTGCCCGCCGTCGTCCTCGGCGGGCCCGGCAAGGGCGGCAACCAGCTGCGGATCTGGGCCGACGACCGGGAGGCGATGCTCTCCATCGTCGACTACCTGGCCGCCATCGGGCACCGCCGGATCGCCCACCTGGCCGGGCTGCCGCACTTCCAGCACACCCAGCGGCGGATCCGCGCGCTGCGTGACGCCTCGCGCCGGCTCGGGCTGGAGGAAGCGGTGTCGGTGCCGACCGACTTCAGCGACGCCGAGGGCGCGGCGGCCACCCGCACTCTGCTCTCCCGGCCCAAGCGGCCCACCGCGATCGTCTACGACAGCGACGTGATGGCCGTCGCCGGGCTCGGCGTGGCGGGGGAGATGGGCGTCGCGGTGCCCGGCGAGCTGTCCATCGTCTCCTTCGACGACTCGGTGCTCGCCCGGATCGTCCACCCGCCGCTGACCGCGCTCAGCCGGGACACCTTCGCGCTCGGCGAGCAGGTCGCGCGCAGTCTGCTGGAGGCGGTGGACGAGACCGGGCCCGGGCGGGACCTGCGGATGCCCACGCCCCGGCTGACCGTACGGGAGTCCACCTCGCCGCCCTCACCGGTCGGAGTGGTTGCTGTGCGAGTCGTTGACATGGGTTCTGAACCGGTTTAGCCTCGCTGCGCCGAGGGGGACCGGTCCTGCGCACTGTCCGCTGTCATGTTCACTGAATTCCCCCCTCGTGTTGAGCACCGCCACGCCCGCATGCACCCGGGCCTGCCGCTGCCGGTGGGCCCGGCCCCACCCACTCCGCTCGATCGGAGCCACCGCATGTCAAGACGTCTCCCCCTGCTGCTCGGCGTCGCGCTCGTGACGGCCGCGCTGGGCGTCGTACCCGCCGCCCAGGCCGCTCCTGTGCCGGCCTCGCCGGTCGTCGCCGCCCCCGGGGGCCAGCCCTACGCCTCCTACTGGTACCCGAGCACCATCCTGAGCTGGGACCCGTCCACCGACCCGGACGCCCGGTTCAACCGCTCCCGCGTCCCGCTGCAGCCGCGCACCAGCGACCCGGCCCTCGCCGCGAACCCCAACGCCCATGCGGGCGAAGGGAAGATCGCCTCGCTGGTCTCCTTCGCCCCCACCTCCAACAACCCCTCCCAGGGCTCCGCCGACCCCAACTACTACGCCTTCGGCTACTGGCAGTACGTCGACAAGCTGGTGTTCTGGGGCGGCTCGGCCGGCGAGGGCCTGATCCTCGCCCCCAATCCGACCGTCATCGACGCCGCCCACCGCAACGGCGTCAAGGTCTACGGCACCGTCTTCTTCCCGCCCGCCGCGTACGGCGGCCAGCTCCAGTGGGTGCGCGACTTCGTCCAGAAGTCCGGCAACCGCTACCCCGTCGCCGACAAGCTGGCCCAGGCCGCCCAGTACTACGGCTTCGACGGCTGGTTCATCAACCAGGAGACCGGCGGCGGCGATTCCGGCCTCGCGACCGAGCTGCAGAACCTGATGCAGTACACCAAGGCGCAGAGCGGCACCGACTTCATGTGGTACGACGCGATGACCACCTCCGGCGCCGTCGACTGGCAGAACGCCCTCACCTCGGCCAACTCGCCTTTCCTCCAGGACGGTTCGAAGCACACCTCGGACGCGATCTTCCTCAACTTCGGCTGGACGGCGGACGGCCTGGACTCCTCCCGGACCCTGGCCCGGCAACTCGGCCGCAGCGAGTACGAGCTGTACTCCGGCATCGACACCGAGGCCAACGGCTACAATACCTCCGTCGACTGGAACACCCTGTGCCCGGCCGGGCAGCCGCACACCACCTCGCTCGGCCTCTACCGGCCCGAGTGGACCTGGAAGTCCGCCACCGACCGCGCCGACTTCTACGCCAAGGACGCCCGTTACTGGGTCGGCGCCGACAGCGACCCCTCGAACACCGACCTCTCCAGCAGCTGGCCCGGCCTGGCCGGCTACGTCGCCGAGTCCTCGCCGATCACCGCCAAGCCCTTCGTCACCAACTTCAACACCGGCCAGGGCGACTTCTACAACGCGGGCGGCACCCGGGTCGCCACCGGCGGGTGGAACAACCTCTCGCTCCAGGACGTCCCGCCGACCTACCGCTGGGTGGTCAACTCCAGTGGCGGCAAGCTCAGCCCGTCCGTCGACTTCACCGACGCCTACCAGGGCGGCTCCTCGCTGCGGCTGACCGGCACCCTGGACGCCACCAACACCGTGCGGCTGTACGAGACCAGCCTGCCGGTCGCGGCCGACACCAAGTTGGATCTGGTGGTGAAGACCCCGGCCGCCGGCCCGACCAAGCTCAAGGCCGCCGTCTCCTTCACCGACTCCCCGGGCAGTTTCACCACCGTGGACGTCGGCGGCAACTCCGGTACCGGCTGGGAACGTCACACCCTCGACCTCTCCCCGTACGCGGGCCGCACGATCTCCCAGCTCGCCCTGCAGGTGGACGGCTCCGACCCCGCGTACGACCTCCGGGTCGGCCAGGTCGCCCTCTACGACGGGGCGACGCAGACCCCGGCCGCGCCGAGGGGGCTGACCGTGCTCGGCGCGAGCGATGTCACCCCGGGCGCCAGCCAGTCGTTGCGGCTCTCCTGGACGGCCGCGCCCGGCGGCAACGTCCACCACTACGAGGTGTACCGGCGCAATGCGGACGGCAGCCGGACCTTCCTGGGCGCCACACCCAACGACGCCTACTTCGTCGGGCGGCTCGACCGGGCCGGGAGCGAGTCCACCACCACGCTGGACGTGGAGGCGGTGTCCACCACCTACCGGCGCTCCACCGTCACGTCCACCAAGGTGAGTTGGACGGGCGCACCGTCGACCTCGACCAACCTGGCGCTGAACCGGCCGGCCACCGCCTCCGGCCAGTGCAACGCCGACGAGGGGCCGGCCAAGGCCGTCAACGGCAGCGTCAGCGGCGGGACCAGCGACAAATGGTGCACGCTCACCTCGTCCAAGTGGCTTGAGGTGGACCTCGGTTCGGCGAAGAAGCTGAACAAGTTCGTGGTCAAGCACGCCCAGGCGGGTGGAGAGAGCGCCTCGTACAACACCCGGGACTTCTCCCTCCAGGTCCGCTCCAGCACCACCGGCCCCTGGACGACCGTCGCCACCGTGACCGGCAACACGGCCGGCACCACCACGCACCCGGTGACCACCACGGCCCGCTACGTCCGGCTGGTCGTCACCAAGCCGACTCAGACCAGCGATCCGGCCGCCCGTGTCTACGAGTTCGAGGCCTGGGGAGTCTAGGCCCGGGGAGTCTAGTCCCGTCTGCTCCTTCGGATCTCCGGAAAGGAACCACCCCGTGCCGGTCACCACCATCACCGCCGTCGAGAGCACCGACCTGTTCGTCGGCCCCGAGGACGCTCCGCGCCAGATCCTGCGGGTGACGATCGAGGGCCCGGCCGCCCGGATCGCCGTCCACGGCCCGGGCGTCCACGGCGAGGCGACCGGCACGGGACTGGTCGACGTCCCGCTGGAGATCATCGGCGCGGCCGTCGGCTCCCGACTGCCGGTCACCGTAACGGCGTCCGCGAGTGAGGCGGCGGGTGTCGTGGAGGTCGCCGAGCCCGGCTGGACGATGTACCTGGTCTCGCACTTCCACTACGACCCGGTCTGGTGGAACACCCAGGCCGCCTACACCTCCCCCTGGGATCTGCTCTCCGCCGACGCCACCACCCGGCCGCTGTGGGAGCGCAACGGCTTCGCGCTGGTGGATGCGCATCTGGACCTCGCCCTGCGGGACCCGGTGTACAAGTTCGTACTCGCCGAAGTCGACTACCTGAAGCCGTACTTCGACCAGCACCCGGAGCGCCGCGAGACGCTGCGGTTGCTGCTGGAGCGCGGCCAGGTCGAGCTCGTCGGCGGGACGTACAACGAGCCGAACACCAACCTCACCGGCGCCGAGACGACCATCCGCAACATCGTCTACGGCATCGGCTACCAGCGCGACATCCTCGACGGTGATCCCCAAACCGCCTGGCAGCTCGACGTGTTCGGGCACGACCCGCAGTTCCCCGGCCACCTCGCCGCGGCCGGCCTGACCGGCAGCGCCTGGGCGCGCGGGCCGTTCCACCAGTGGGGCCCGATCCAGAAGAACTTCCGCGAGGCCAAGGACGACGCCCGGGTGATGCAGTTCCCGAGCGAGTTCGAATGGATCGCGCCCGGCGGGGAGGGCGTGCTCACCCACTACATGCCCCACCACTACTCGGCCGGCTGGTGGATGGACTCCTCCCCGGACCTCGCGACCGCCGAGCAGGCCGTGTACGAGCTGTACCGCAAGCTCAAGCCGGTCGGCGCCACGAAGAACCTGCTGCTGCCGGTCGGGACGGACTACACCCCGCCGAACAAGTGGGTCACCGAGATCCACCGCTCCTGGGCCGCCAAGTACCTGTGGCCGCGCTTCGTCTGCGCCACCCCGCGCGACTTCCTGGACGCCGTCCGGGCCGAACTGTCTGTTGGCGGCCGTCGACTCAGCCCGCAGACCCGCGATATGAATCCCGTGTACACCGGCAAGGACGTCTCGTACATCGACACCAAGCAGGCCCAACGGGCGGGCGAGGTCGCGGCGGTGGACGCGGAGAAGCTCGCCACGCTGGCCGCCGTCCACGGGCTCGGGTGCTACCCGGCCGCAGCTCTCGACAAGGTGTGGCGCCAACTCGCCTACGGCGCCCACCATGACGCGATCACCGGCTCGGAGTCGGACCAGGTGTACCTGGACCTGCTGGGCGGCTGGCGGGAGGCGTACGACCTGGCGTCCGCCGTCCGGGACGCGGCGCTGGACGCGCTGACGGCCCGGATCTCGACGGCGGGCGAGGGCTCGGCCGTCGTGGTGACCAACACGCTGTCCTTCGACCGCAGCGACCTGGTAGCGGTCGAACTCCCCGACGCTGTGAGGTCGGTGCGGGTACTGGACGAGGCGGGTTCGCCGGTGCCGAGCGTCGTCGACCGGGGGACGCTGCGCTTCCTGGCCGAGGACGTTCCCGCGCTCGGCTGGCGGACCTGGCGGCTCGTGGAGGGCGCCGCCGTTTCGGCCTGGACGGCCGCCGAGGGCGCGGCGATCGCCAACGGGCGGTACCGGGTGGCGGCCGACCCGGCACGCGGTGGCGGGCTCACCTCGGTCTACGACCTGCTGCACGAGCGGGAGTTGATCCAGGGCGGCCGGATCGGCAACGAGCTGCGGGTGTACGAGGAGTACCCGCAGCACCCCGACTTGGGCGAGGGCCCGTGGCACCTGGTGCCGAGCGGCCCGGTGGTCGGCTCCGGGGCCGTTACTGCTGCGGTCCGGCGTGAGACCGGCCCGCTCGGCGAGCGGCTGGTGATCGGCGGGACGGTCGACGGGGTCCGGTACGAGCAGACCGTGACGCTGTGGCGCGGGCTCGACCGCGTGGACTGCCGGACCCGGGTCGTGGACTACTCCGGCGCCGACCGGCTGCTGCGGCTGCGCTTCCCGGTGGACGTGCCCGGAGGCCTGCCGGTCAGCGAGGTCGCGGGAGCGGTCATCGGACGCGGCTTCGCGATGCCGGATGTCGATTCGGCGGAGGCGCCGTGGACCCTGGACAATCCGGCCAACACCTGGTTCGGGCTGGGCGCCACGGCGCGGGCGGAGCTCACCGACCCGGCGGGCGCGGTGGTCGGCTCGCGGGCCCTCGGCGTGGCGGAGGTCGTCGTGCCGACGCTGGACGATGCCGCCGACGTCCGGCCGCTGGTGGTCGCGCTCGCCCGGGTCGGGGTCACCGCCACCACCTCGGGGGCGGACTGGGCTCGGTACGGGTGGCTGGACGTGGACTCCAACCTGCCGGACTTCCGGATCGTCGTCGGCGGGCCGGAAGTCAACGAGGCGGCCAGGGAGTTGATCGAGCGGGCGGGGGAGGAGTACGCGGCGGTACTGAAGGTGTACGGCGCGGTGTGGGTACCGGCGCTGACGCCGCTCACCGAGGTGTGGCGGCCGGACGCCGACCTGCGGGACCTTCGCTCCCTGCCCGCGCTGGTGGTGTCCGATGCGGCGGCGCTGGTGGACGACCTTGCCGACGCCCGGATCACCGTCATCTGCCCGGTGGCGGTGTCGGACCAACTCGCCGACCACACCGCTGCGTTGCTCAGCTTCGGCCTCCCCGGCTTCGCGGTGGACACCACCGGCGCGCTGCACCTGTCGCTGATGCGCTCCTGCACCGGCTGGCCGTCCGGGGTGTGGATCGACCCACCGCAGCGCACCCTGCCGGACGGCGCATCCTTCCAACTGCAGCACTGGACCCATGAGTTCAGCTACGCGATGGTGGGCGGGGACGGCGACTGGCGGGACCAGACACTGCCCGCGCGAGGGCAGGAGTTCAATCACCCGCTGTACGCCCGGGTCGCGCCCGCCCAGGAGGGACCGCTGCCCGCCACGCTGTCCTGGCTGCGGGTCGAGCCGCAGCGCGAGGTGCTGCTCGGCGCGCTCAAGCCCGCCGGGAACCCGATCGCGCACGGCTCGACGGCTCCGATGGGGCGTGACCTCACCGTCCGGCTGGTCGAGTCGACCGGCCTCGGTCGGACGGCGCGGTTCGGCGGCGCCCTCGGGCTGGCGGAGGTACGGCCCGCCGACCTTCTGGAACGCCCGCTCGGGGAGTCGGCCGACGTCCTGGACCTCGCCGGCTCGCAGATCGCCACCCTGCTCGCGGTTCCTGCCGTGACCGCCCCGGCCGACGGCGCCGTGCTCGGCCCGGTCGCCGAACCCGCCCAGCCCGTCCACGCCCGCTACTGGTTGCACAACCGGGGCCCGGCACCGCTCGGCTACCTGCCGGTGTCGGTCGGCGCCTCGCCCGGACTGCTGCGGACGACGGGGGAGGTGTTGACGCTCTCGGTCGTCCTCTCCTCGCAGCTGCGGGATGCCGCCGTCGAGGGCACGGCCGTCGTGCTGCCGCCGGAGGGCTGGGCGACCAGCCTCGGCAGCCGCCCGTACCGGCTGGAGCCCGGCGGTCACCTGCGCTTCCCGGTCACCCTCACCCCTCCGGCGGACGTCGAACCCGGGCTGCACTTCGCAGCCGTCCGGATCGAGCACGACGGCCAGCAGATCGAGGACGTGGTGACCATCGCGGTCGGTGAACTCCCCGAGTTGCTGCCCGTCCCCGGCGACACCCCCGAGGACTGGACGGCGGCCCAGGGCACCAAGGCCACCACCGGCCGCGACACCGGCCTGTCTGTGGACGTCTCGCACGAGACCCTGCGCGTCACCCCTGGCGGCCGCACCACCTTCGGTCTCACCCTCACCAACCGATCCCGTGGCGAGATCCGAGGCGAACTGCAACTGGTCTCCCCGTGGGGTACCTGGGAAGCGGTCGCCGACCCCGTCCGGGGCTTCACCGTCCCGGCCGGCTCCGCCATGACCGTCGATTTCGCCATCACCGCCCCCGAATCCACCGACCCGGGTTCCTACTGGGCCCTCGCCAAGGTCATGTGGTTCGGCCGCTGCCAGTACGCCCCGACCGTCGCCTTGGTGGTGGAGGTATGACCGCCGCCGTCCTCGGCCTGCTCGACGGCCGCCCCCTCCCGCGAACTCCCCTCGACCGCCGCCTCGCCGCCCTCCGGAACGGGCCACGCTCCACCGCGCTCCCCCGGCCGGGCAGCCCGGAAGACCGCCAGCTCACCCGGTGGGTCGCCCAGGTGCTCCTCACCGAAGCCCTCTGCGAGGCCGTCGCCGCCGAACGCAACCTGCCCGTCGACGCTTCCGACCCCGCCCGCCTCGACCAGCAGGCCGCCGTCGAGCTCGGCTCCATCACCGCCGCCGCCTACGAGGGCAGCGCAGCGGTGCGTACCGTGTATGTGGCGGTCACCGCCGGCATCGAGCCCTCATCCGCCGAGATCGCCCACTACCGCACCCTGACCGCCCGCCGACCGGCCACCCGCTGGCACCTCGCTCTCTCCGACGGCAGCGTCGAAGCGGACCCCGACACCCTCCCTGTGGCCCTCGTCGAGGCCCTCCGCACAGCCCCGCCCGGGGAATGGGTCACCGTGGGCCCCTGGAAGGCGATGCTCCTCGCCACCCTCACCATCCCGCAGAACCCCGACCCCACCCCCGCCCTACGCGAGGCCGCCCGCCGCGCCGCCTTCGTCCGCTGGCTCGACCGCGAGCGAGCCCAACGCCTCACCCTGGTCGAGGGATTGGAACACCCCGGGGACGCCGGCCAACCCGACAACCACCACCGCCACTGAGAAGAGGCCCTTTCTGGGCGCCCCTTCGCTCCACGGAGCGAGGGGGCGCCCAGTCAGTGGAGCTGCAGCGGGAACGGCGGGGGTGTTTCGCCGGTCGGGTTGAAGGTGCGCGGGCAGGACACGGCCGAGACCGATCGAAGCTGTTGGCCAGGGGCCCAGTATGTCCGCGTCACGTCGTGCCGGAACGTGTCGAGGAGGGGCCGGGTGACGGTGAAACGGGGCTGTTCGGCCACTCCGGTCTCACGCCCGTTCTGCACCGCTGACTGTGGGGCGGCCTACCCGCCCCCTTGTGGCTACCTGATGCGCCGGTGACACCCCGGAAGGCGATGGGACGTCAGCTTCATGATGCCGCGAGTTAGGCCTCGTTAATTGTGGGGATAGGACAACCTCTTGCTATCGAATCGGTTGGCTCACGCCCTGCCTTTCCTTCAAGGTACTGGCATGATCCCCATGAGGGCCAGTCGGGCGCTATGTAGCATCTACACAATTCAAGGAGGCTCGTATGACCCCTAACGATCGTGTGCTGGTGACGGGCGTCGGCGCGATGACGCCACTGGGAGCCGATGCGCCATCGTCGTGGTCGGGGCTGTTGGCCGGTAAGTCGGGGGTGCGGTTCCTGGAGGAGGAGTGGGCCGCGGACCTGCCCGTGCACGTTGCGGCCGGGCTCACGGTGGACCCTGCCTCCCTGCTGCCGAGGGCCGAGGCGAGGAAACTGGACCGCGGTGAGCAGGTCGCCATCCTCAGCGCGCGCGAAGCTTGGCAGGACGCCGGTGCTCCCCAGGTCGAGCCGGAGCGATTCGCCGTCGTCATCGGCACCGGGACCGGTGGTGTCCTCACCACGCTGGGGCAGGACGACGTCTTCGAACGCGCCGGGATTCGCCGGCTGTCGCCGTTCACCGTCCCCATGCTGATGCCCAACGGGCCGGCTGCCTGGGTGAGCATGGACCTGGGCGCGAAGGGGGGCGCCAGAACTCCGGTGAGTGCCTGTGCGTCCGGGGCCGAGGCCCTCGCCCTTGGGCAGGACCTGATCCGCAGCGGGCGGGCGGACGTGGTCGTCGCAGGCGGGGTGGAGGCATGCCTGCACCCCTTCACCATCGCGGCATTCGCCCAGATGAAGGCTTTGTCGACGCAGTCCGTGGACCCGGAGGCCGTGTCGCGCCCGTTCGACGTCAAGCGGTCCGGGTTTGTCATGGGCGAGGGCGCGGGGATGATGGTGCTCGAACGCGCCGAGTTCGCCCGGGCCCGTGGAGCGCGTTCCTACGGCACGCTGGCCGGCAGCGCCGTGAGTTCGAGTGCCAACCACATCACGGCCTCCGACGCGGAAGGCCAGGCCTTCGCCATGGAACTGGCGCTGCGCGACGCCGGCCTGGCCCCGGCGGACATCGGGGTCGTGCACGCCCACGCCACCTCGACGGAATCCGGTGACCTGGCGGAGGCCGAGGCGATCGGCCGAGTGATCGGCAGCCACACTGCGGTGACGGCGACGAAGTCGATGACAGGGCACATGATGGGCGCGGCCGGAACGATCGGTGCGATGGCCGCCCTGCTCGCGCTCAAGCACGGCACGTTGCCGGCCACCCGCAACCTCGACGAACTCGACGCGCGCGTGGAACTGGACGTGGTGCGGGGCGAGCCGCGTACCGGTCAGTGGGCCGCCGCGCTGGCCAACTCGTTCGGGTTCGGCGGACACAACGTCAGCCTGGTCTTCACCAAGTGACGGGACCTCAGCCGCCGCGACGTGCGGGCAGGGGCCCCTCGGGCCCGGTTGCCGCCCACTCGTGATGTCGTGGCGGACCTGATCAACTCTCGTGACCTTTCTTCGAGGGATTGGCACCCCCGCCGAGCCCGACAACCATCACCGCCACTGAGAAGCCCGCCAGTTCGCCTGCCGCGCCCCGTGTACCGGGCGCGGCAGGTCACGGGTGGACGGCGGCTCGTGGACTGGCTGGAGGAGACCAGCGAGCAGTTGACGGCCCTGCCGACCGAGCAGCGGCAACACACCGTCCGATTGATGGATGCTCGGCTCTGGCTTCGCCACCGTCCGACTCCGCACGAAAGTCACCAAGGGCGCCGGCTCCCGCGCCGCCGGCCTGGCGATGGTGTTCAAGCTCGTCGAGTCGGCCCAGGTTCGTTGGCGTGCCGTCAACGATGCCCACCTCGTCCCGCTGGTCCGCGCTGGAGCCCGCTTCGAGTACGGAGCCCTGACGGAGCCTGACCGAGCGGCGGCAGCATCGCCACGATGTGCGGAAATCGATGGTCTTTCCGATACCGGCCAGGCGATACTGGCCCGCCATGACGAGCGATGAATACTCGGCCGGTCCGGCGTTGCGCCGAGTTCTGGCTAAGGCGGGCGGACCGGAACTGCTGGACCTGCTGGCCAAGGGGCTGACCGGGACGGATCTGACCACGCTGCTCCTGGAAGTCTTCCGACGCCGCGCCGATCGGCTCACCCCGGCCGAGGTGATGCGGCGCTATCGCACCGACCGGTTCGTGACCCCGGCCCCGACAGGGTTCGCGCAATTGCGACGAGCCGAAGACTTCCTACTCTCGGCGCTGCCGGATGACTTCCAGATGCTCACCTTGGCTCCGCTCGTCCCCCTGGCAGCGCATACGGCGGTCGCGACCGTCGACCCGCGCAAGGTCGTCGCCACCATTCGTGGCAGCGAGGTCGCAGCCGACCCGACCAATGCCCTGGCCCTGGAGGCAGCCCAGCGGAGATCCCAGGCCCTGGCCGCCGATCCCCGCTCGGCCGTCCCGGTCCGGATAGCCGCCAGCCAACGAGTCGTACGTGCCCAGCACTTCGACGCGCCCGGCATGCTCGCCCACTTCCAACTATTCGCCCTGGTGACCGCCGGCCGGGACACCGGCAGCCGGACCTTCGAGCAACAGCACCTGGTCGAGCACCTACATTTCGCCGTCCGGGCGATGGCACGTGCTGGAGTGCGCCAGACCGAGATCCGCATCACCTGCCTCGACGAGCGCGCCGCTCCGATCCTGGCCCACACCCGTACAGAGCTGGCCGGAACACCGGGCATCGACATCATCGACGATCCCAACCGGGAGACCGGACGCGGTTACTACACCGACCTGTGCTACAAGATCTACGCAACCATCCAGGGTCAGCAACTGGAGATCGCGGACGGCGGGTTTGTCGACTGGACCCAGCGCCTCACCGGAAGCCGTAAAGAACGCCTCCTGATCAGCGGATTCGGCGTCGACCGACTCGCCACAACGCTGACGCCACCCACCGACACCGAACCATCACCTCCGCGCCGGACCAGCTAGCAGATCCACAGGTATTGACGATCGCTCGCACGCGGACCTCCTGGAACGCAGCCGTTGGAACGGCTGCGGTGAGTCGATCAACCTGGGATACGCGCGCCTTGCATCGGCCCTTCGCTCCGTGGAGCGAAGGGCGGACGGGTCAGTTGGCGTGGCCCTGGCTCACTGCAGAAATCGGTCAGTTCATGTACGGTCTGGCCGACTGTCCCGGTCATGCGTACTCTGTGCGGCATACACATACTCGACGATTCCACCGTGTCGCCCCGACTCCGCAGCTTCCTCGGGTCACGTGCGCGGCGATGTGCACCCATGTCCTCCGATCGGATCAGGCAGTACGCGACAGCTGTCGACGACGCCGGGTTCGAGCATCCCGCGGAGGCCCCGGTCGTCGACGCGATGATCCGGTTCGAGGAGCGATACGGCGGTCTGTTCTACTCGCCGCGAGGCGGCAACAGACGACTCGAACCGGGGCATACCCGCCTGACCGTGCCGCCGCGCGGCCGAGCCGGGTCCCCCGACTCGGCTCGGCGGCAGGGAATCCCCGCCGGTCTTGCCGTACGAGCAGCGGCATCGATCCTGCTGATGCGCGGTGAAGCAGACCGCATTGGACGCGATCGCGGCCACGACTTCAGGATGGTCGCATGACCGTTTCCTCTGCCATCGCCTCCTTTGCCGTCGTGGCGGGCATGCTGACCATCATGCCGGGACTGGACACCGCTCTGGTGCTGCGCTCCGCCATCACCCTGGGTAGGCGCCGGGCCTTCGCGACGGCGCTGGGGATCCTCTGCGGCGTGCTCGTGTGGGGTGTGGCCGCCGCGGTCGGTGCCTCGGCGGTGCTCACGGCATCCCATCTGCTGTACGACGCGCTGCGCGTGGCCGGTGCCGGGTACCTGGCGTGGCTGGGGACCGGCATGATCCGCCGGACGCTCACGGAGCGCGGCCGGGCCGTGTCGGGGGATGCGGCGGGCGGAGCGGGAGCCGCGACCGCGGAGGCGACGTGGGTACGGTCCTGGGCGCGCGGGCTGGGCACCAGCCTGCTGAACCCGAAGAACGGTGTCTTCTACATGGCGATGCTGCCCCAGTTCATCCCCAGCGGCGCCCCGCACCTGCTGATGGGGGTCGTCCTGGCGACCGTGCAT
The DNA here is from genome assembly GCF_044327205.1 of Kitasatospora sp. NPDC018058. Lineage (NCBI taxonomy): Bacteria > Bacillati > Actinomycetota > Actinomycetes > Kitasatosporales > Streptomycetaceae > Kitasatospora > Kitasatospora sp. NPDC018058. Next base: position 155,838 of record NZ_JBIRFA010000017.1, read on the forward strand.
GATCTGGAGGGGCTGGCCTGGTTCAGCGCGCTGATATTCGGCACCCAGCTCGTCCGCCGGTGGCTGAACCGCGGCTCGGTGCAGCGGGTCATCGACGCGATCACCGGCACGGTACTCGTCGGCTTCGGCATCAAGCTGGCGCTCGGGGACAACTGACCACGGGGACCGACCGGCGCCCGGACACCCGGGCGCGGCGGAAGGGATGCCTGGCCGTCAATTCGCCTCCGGTCCGAACCGGTGCCGGTACGTCGACGGCGTGATGCCCGTCTCGCGGCGCATCAGCGCGCGCAGATTGGCGGCGGTGCCGAGCCCGCTGCGCCGCGCGACCATCTCCATGCGGGACTCACCCCGCTCGATCAACCGGCATGCCAGGATGAGTCGTTCCCCGGTGAGCCACGCCAAGGGCGTCGTTCCCAGCTGCGCCCGGAAGCGGCGGTGCAGCGTCGCCTGACTGACGGCCGCGCGCGCCGCGAGGTCGGCGACCGTGAGCGGTGAGTCCAACCGTTCCTGAGCCCAGGCCAGGACCGGTGTCAGCGACTCGTCCGGCAGGTCGGGTACGGGGCGCTCCACGAACTGCCGCTGGCCGCCGTCCCGGTGGGCCGCGAAGACCAGTCGCCGGCTCACCGCGTTGGCGACTTCCGCGCCGTAGTCGCGGCGGACCACGTGCAGCCCGAGATCGAGCGCGGCCGCGCTCCCCGCAGCGGTGAGGATGTCACCGTCGTCCACGAACAGCACGTCTGATTCGAGGTGGACGGAAGGGAAGCGGGCCCGGAAGTCATCCGCCCACTGCCAGTGCGCGGTGGCCCGGCGCCCGTCGAGGACTCCGGCCTCGGCGAGCGTGAAGGCGCCGCTGCAGAAGCCGACCAGGCGCGCGCCGCGCGCGTGCGCCCGTCGGACGGCATCGAGCACGGCTGGGCGGCGGGGCACCTCGACGTCAGGGCGGTTGGGGACGATCAAGGTGTCCGCCGTGTCGGCCGCTTCCAGATCGGCGACTCCGGTGAGTGTGAAGAATCCGTCCCGCATCAAGGTTCTGGGTTCGGGGGAGCAGAGCTGGAAGTCGTAGAGGTCGCGGCCGATCTCCGGTCTTCGCAGACCGAAGACCTCGGTCGCGCAGCCGAGCTCGAAGGGGTTGGAGTTCTCGTCGACGATCACGACGACCCGGTGTACGCCCGCCGGGCGCGGCGTGTGCGAGGATCCTTTCGCCATGTGCCATTTCTAGCACTCACATCGACCGTGTGAGGCGGTTCAGGATGGGCTCATGAGCAACGAACCCATCCCCCTGAGCAAGGCTCTGGCCTCCTTCGACGCCCTGTGGAGCCCCCGCATCGTCACGCGCGTCAACGACTATGACGTCCGCATCGCCAAGGTCCAGGGCGAGCACCTCTGGCACGTCCACGACGACACCGACGAGTTCTTCCTGGTACTCGACGGCGAGCTGCGCATCTCCTTGCGTGAGCCCGACGGGGAGCGCACGGTCCTGCTCCCCCAGGGGGCGGTCTTCACCGTTCCACGGGGCACGGAGCACAAGCCGTACGCTCCGTCCGGCGCCGCGATCCTCATGTTCGAACCCACCGGGATGCTGTCGGTGGGCGATCGCCACGATGAGGTCCCGGACCATGTGGACGCGACGACCGGGCACGCGCTCGACACCTGAGCCCCTCCAGGCGCTCCAGGCCCTCCTGGTCGTACTGGTTGGAGCCTCCCCGCGCGGCCGCGCGATCGATGACGCGCGCGGCTTCGCCAACCTGCTGCATTTCCTCACCCGGAGCGCCGGGACACCCGTGATCACGTTCGACGCTCAGGGCCTGTCCGACGGACCACGTCGGACATGACGACAGCGGTGGTCGCGCAACGCAACCCCCGCCTGTTCGTGCACTGGAGATGGACCACCCACGCCTTCACGGGCTGACGATCAGGACGACAAGAGCCGTATGACGGGAGACTGTCACGTACGGATCTGTGGGAGCCGGAGGGTGAGACCCCCTCCGGCTACCCGACCCGGACGGGCTGCCGCTGAATTTCGCGGGTCGGGGCACCGGCCTTCGCTGCAAGCCGTATCCGCCGCATTCGGTCGAGCCGACGCCGCCGCTCCGGTGGCCGCAGCAGGCCGTACGAGGGTGTCGAACCCGCCGTGATCGAACCGGCCCGCCGAGCGAGGGGCTCGGCGGGCCGGGCGGGCTGCGAGGGGGTGAGGGGTGAGGGCGGCCCTCAGGGCGTGCCGGTCGGCCGGTCCGCCCGGGTGAGGGCCTGCTGCCGCAGGCTGCGGAGCTGGTCGAGCAGCGGCTGGTCGCCGCCGAGGACGGTCTTCTCGACGTCGCCCTGCACCTGTGAGACGGCGGTCGCGATCCCGGCCTGGTCCTGGCACCGGGCCGAGGTCTTGGCCAACGACAGTTCGCCGCCGATGAGTTCGTGGGTCTTCGCCGGGTCGGTGCCGTCCTGCTTCACCCGCTGGTCGATCACGGTCACCGGGTCGGCCAGGTGGGTGGCGCTCTGGTGGGCGGCGGACATGCAGTCGCGCCAGCGGCCCTCGGCGGCGGTGAACCGGCCGTCGGCCTGGACGCCACTGACGACCTGGCCGCTGAGCACCTGGAAGGTGTTGAACAGCCGGAAGTAGTCGGGGCCGTAGAGGGTGTCGCGGGCCTGGGTGAGGCAGGAGTCGCTGTTGTAGTAGAACTGCTGGTGGTCGGGCAGGTCGACGGTGACCCGGTGTGCGTCCGTCCCCAGCAGGGCGGACTTCCAGGCCTGGTCGGCGGCGTGGTCCTGGTTGGGGTCGGCGGCCTGCTTCAGGTTCAGCGCCGTGCTGATCACACCGAAGCCGTCGTTGGCGGCCTGGTCGCCGCTGAGCAGCCCGTACGGGTTGGCATCGACGCGGTGGTCACCGGTGGCGAGGCCCTGGGAGCGGTAGTCGAAGCCGCGCTCGCGCATGCAGGCGGTGACGAGGACCTCCTCGGCGTCGTGCAGGGCGACGCGCTGCTGCTCGTCGTAGTGGGTGACGCCGCCGAAGGGGCGCGGCTGGGCCCCGGGCGGGGTGGTGCCGCCGGACGAGGAGCATCCGGCGGCACCGAGGCCCAGGAGGACCGCCGCGAGGGCGAGGGTGATCCTGGTCTTCATCGCTGGATCAGACCGTGCACCAGCGGTTGGAGAGGATCGAGGGCAGGTTGTCCCCGATCAGGGTCCAGCCCTGGCCGCGGTAGAGGATCCAGCCCTGGCCCTGGGCGTTCGTCTGGGCGTAGACGACGACGTTGCAGCTGTTGCCGTTGTTGAACGCCGAGCCGCCCTGGCTGCTCTTGAAGTTGGCGTACATGCTCAGGTCGTTGTTGTCCTGGTAGACGGTCTGAACGTTGCCGCTGTAGTTCGAACCCCAGTACACACAGAGGCCGCCCGCGTTGCAGCCGGCCGGTGCGGCCTCGGCGGCGGGGGCGACGACACCGGCGCCGACGACGACGCCCGCGGCGACGGCGAGCGCGGCAATGGTCTTCTTGAACATTTCTGGCTCCTCGAATCGAGTGAAGGTGCCGTGCACCGACCGGAGTTGATGTTCCGCCGGCGATCACCAGCCTGCGACACGACCGGGGGCGAATGCCATCACCACAGACCGCCTGGGGACGGTGGGACGCCGTCCCGCGCCCCGACCTGCGCCGTCGCCCGGCGTCCCGGACGACCTGTGGGACGGCGCTGAGCTGTTGGGACGCGCGACGAAGCGCGGCGACGCGCGACGGCGCGGGACGGCGCGCAACGCGGGCCGGCCCGCCAAGGGCCGATCTCGGGGACCGCCGCCGTGGTGGCCAGCGAGCAGGCGGCCGAACGTACGGCCCTGCTGCGCGCGTGCCCGCCGCCTGGAACGCGCCGCGGCCGTTCTCGCTCACATGCTCAGCTGCACCCGCGACCGCCCGCTCGACTGCCCCATCACCCGCGCCCACATCCGGGCCCGCGTCGACGCCGCGCTCAGCGGCGAGGAACTCGCGGACGGCTTCCCGCCTCCGCCGCCCGACGGCTCCCCGGAAGCCCGCTCAGCGTGGAAGTGTTCAGCGTGGAAGTGTTCAGCGCAGCACCGCCGGTGTCGGGCCGTTCGGGCGCACCGTGATGCTGTAGGCGGCCCCGGTCGGCCGGGAGCGGAACTCCAACCGCCCCAGCGGCAACAGCAGTTCCAGCAGTGTCGTGGTCTCCCGCAGGGCGAACTGGGTGCCCAGGCAGGCGCGGGCGCCCAGGCCGAAGGGCAGGTAGGCGCCGAGCTGGCCGGGGCGGTCCGCGTCGGGGGCGAACCGGGCGGGGGCGAAGCGCTCCGGGTCGGGCCACAGCGCCGGGTCGCGGTGGGTGAGGTACGGGCAGACCAGGACGTCCGTGCCGGCGGCGATCCGGTGCCCGGCGATCACGTCGTCCTCGACGGCGTGCCGGGGGAGCAGCCAGGCGGAGGGGTAGAGCCGGAGGGTCTCGCTCACCAGCGCCTGCGGGTCGGCGCCGCGCGCCTCCGGGTTGTCGTCGAGCAGCAGGAACAGCCAGGTGAGCGTGGTGGCGGTGGTCTCGTGGCCGGCCACCAGCAGGGTGACCAGCTCGTCGCGGATCAACCGGTCGGTGTACTCGGGGTGGTGGTCGGCCGCGTCGAGCAGGACGCGGAGCACGCCGGGTTCCTCGACATCCCGGACCGACCGCGCCGCGTCGATCGCCGCCTGGGCGACGGCGTCGATCCGGGCGAGGTCCTCGGCGACCGCGTCCCGGGCGTCGGCCGCATTGGTCGGCAGGGTCGGCATCGCGGCCACCACACTTTCCACGGAGCGCAGTTCGCCGTCCGTCCGGTCGTCCAGCGGCAGCCCGGTGAGCGCCCGCCAGACGGTGTCCAGGGCGAAGCCGCGCATCTCCTCGCCCACGTCGAAGGTCTCCCCGCTGCGCCGGTATCCCTCCCAGCGCTCCGCCGTCCGGCGCGCCGCGGCGGCGATCCGTTGCTCGTAGCGGCGAATCCCGGTGCCGGTGAACTGCGACTGCAGCAGCCGCCGTTGGCGTTTCCAGGCGTCGCCGGTGGCGGAGAGCACGCCGTCGCCGACCAGCATCCGGGCCCGGTGTGAGCGCTTGACGTACCGGTCGGGGTGGCGGCCGAGCACGTGCTGGACGGCGGCCGGGTCGGTGACCAGGACGGTCGGCGTCGGGCCGAGCCGGAAGGCGGCGATGCCGCCGATGCCGCGCTGGGCGCAGGCCAACAGGTCGACCAGCTGGGCCTCCTCGGCCCGCCACTGTTCGACGACGTCCGCCGCCAGCTCGGGGACGGGGTGCGCTTCCGTGGTCACGGGGTCTCCCTAAGGTGTTGGGCGGCCCGGGAGGGGCTGGGAACATCCGGGCTGACTGTACGCCAGACGGGTGGGGTCGAGTGGCGGCGTGATGACTTCCGGTGAACGCCGGCCGGCCAGGCCACCCGGGCGGAGGACAGCCTCGGCGTGCACGAACGGGTACGGTTCGGCGGGGCCGGTCCGGCCCCCTTGTCGTCCCGCCCTGACACGGGAGGCCGTATGCCCAGGACCACTCGCGATGCCTTCCGCCCGGCCCTCGCCGGGAGTACCCGCCGCCTCGCCGCCGCCGCTCTGCTGGGAGCGGCGCTGACGGCCTGCGGCGGCGGTGGCGGCGCTCCCGCCGGCTCCGTCGCCCCGGCGGGGGGAGGCGGCGGACAGGGTTCCCAGCCCTCGGAGGGGCAGTCCGAGGAGGACAGGACCCGCGCAGGGGGGAGCTCGGGGTCGTTCGCGAGCGCGGGCCAGCCGAAGGCGCAGTCCGAGGTGACGGGCAGGCAGGTGAGGATGACACTGAAACCCACGACCGCGCCCAAGGCCGCACCCATGGCCGAGCCCATGGCCGAATCCACGACCTCGGCCGCGACCGAACCCTCGTCGTCCGAAGTCCCGGCCGAGATCAGCAGGGTCCACGACTGCATGAACAGTACGGGCTTCGCCACCCCGACCAGCCGGGAGGTCACGCTCGTCAACGGCGTGAGCCAGCCCGTGCAGTTCACCCTCCCGGAGACGCCGTCCGGGGGCGACAGCGCCAGGATCTGTTACACGCTGACCATCGGCGGCACCAGCAAGACCGACGAAGCCGCACCGGCGTCCGGGGCCTCGCCGACGAGCGGGCCGTCCGGCCTGAGCAGCAGCCCGACCGTGAGCCCGACCATGGTCCCGACCGGGAGCCCGAGCGTCGCGAGCCCCACCAGCGAGAGCCCGAGCGGCGGAACCAGTTGAGCCCGGCGACGGAGGACCCGGCCGCCGGCGCGACGACCGCCTGGATCACCCGGATCGCCACCTGGATCGCCCCGACGACACTGATCACCGCGCTGCTGTTCTTCTTCGGCTACGTCTACACCAGCGCCTACTACGACTACTTCGGCGTCGACAGTTCGACGCTCGGCTTCGACACCCGGCAAGTGCTGGTGGAGGGCGAAAGCCCGCTCTTCCTGCCAGCCGGAGTGGTCGCCTTCGTGGCCCTGGTGCTCGCGCTGCTCTTCCACGTCGCGAGCAGGTTCGTCCGGCGGGGGCGGGACGGAGCCCGGGTGGTCCGCCGGACCTGCTGGGCCGTCACCGTGCCAGCCCTCGTGCTCCTGGTGTCCGGCTTTCTCGCGGGCTTCGAGGTGATCCGACCCGGCGACCTGGGCACCCCGCTGATGATCGGTGGCGCGCTGCTGCTGATCGTGCTGGCGCGGATCCTGATCAGACGCAGCAACGGCGTCGGTCATGCGTTGTCCGGGGAGCGGGCCGCGATGGGCATCGCCGTGGCGATCGTCGCGCTCTGCGCGTTCTGGGCGGCCACGACCTACGCCTCCGACCGGGGGAGTGCTCACGCGGAGTGGGCCGGGAGGAACCTCTACAGGCGCCCCGCGGTCATCCTCGACACCGTCGAACGCCTCCACCTGGACCTCTCCGCGTGCGCCGACCCGAACAGCACCGCGTGCCTCACATCGGAATGGGACGGTCTGACGGAGACGACGCTCCTGGACGCGGGGCCCCAGGACCGGTTCCGGTACCGCTACCGCGGACTGCGTCTGCTCGCCCAGTCCGGCGACCGGATGTTCCTCCTCCCGAACTACTGGACCTGGGACCACGGCGACCTGCTGGTCCTGCCGATGGACGCCGACGTCCGGGTGGCCCTCCACCCCGGCTGACCGTGGAAGCGCCCACACGGCTGCGCCGCGGTCCGTCCCCTCGACGGACCGCGGCGCAGCGGCTCGGACGGGGTCGGCTACCGGTGGTGGATCACACCGGCTCCCACAGCGCGGGGACGATCGGCGGCTCCCAGCCGACCTGGGCGGTGTGCCGCTGGACGCAGCGGTAGGTGATGCCGTTGTAGGTCACCAGGTCGCCCGCCCGGTAGGTGGTGCCGGGCGTCCAGGTGCCGCCGGGGTCGGGGTTCCCGTTGCCCACGACCAGGGAGAAGCCGATGGTGTGGGTGGCCGAGCCCGTGACGGTGACGGTGACGGTGATGGTGTAGGTGCAGGTCTGCTCGCTGACGGTGTAGCCGGCCGCCTGCAGCTTGGCCTTGATGTACGCCACCGACTGGCTGTGCCCGGCGCCGCCCCGCCCTCGGCCTGCTCGGGCCCACCCTGGAGTCCGCACCGGCCGCCGTCCTGCCCGCGCTGGTCGGGCACGAGCTGCGCGGCCTGCGTGACCGCCTCGCGGCGTACGCTCCCCAAGCCGCCCGCCGACTGGCGGAGCTGGCGGGGTCGTGAAGCCGGCGGGGTCGTGAAGCCGGCGGAATCCTGCTGAGGAATGAGCCGCCTTCGCGCCGACCTGCCGTCAACTTCGTGCGCTAATTTTCCATCGATCGGGTCATTTATGGCGTTAACACGTCGAATGACTGCCCCGGCCTGTGGCTCCCGCTAGAGTCTCTGACGTTTGCAGTCGTTAGTCCGCGAAGAACGAGGGGGAGCGTGCTGTCCGCCATCGCACGCCGGCTCGCTGATCCGCTTCCGCGCTTAGAGGTGCTGTGCACGGTCGCCGCCGCGTGGCACTTCCGCTTCGGGCGGGTCGGCTCGGCCCGCCCGGCGCTTCCGGCCGGGCTGGGGAGCCCGCTCGCCCTGCCGATCGGCTCGCCTTTCCAATGCCTCCGGAATGTCGCTGACATTGGTGTGAATCATTTTCCGAGTGCCTTCGTCGCGCGGTTCCAGGAGTATCAGGCCCCGGGCTCGGATCCGCTTCTCGGCGTATGCGGTATTCGTGGCCGGAATGCTCATATCGGCGCAGGGGTATTCCGCCCACGCCGACATCGACGTCCACCTCGGTCGGCTCGGCCGCGGCTCGGTCGCGTTCCCGACCGCCGTGTGAGCTCACCGCCACCCCGCCGCGCCCCTGACGCCGAATGAAGGCCTGCGAGCAGTCCGCCTGACCTCCCCCGCGAAGCCTCCCCTCCCGTGCCCGCGCCGTCCCGCCACCGACCCCGGATTGGATTATGACCACATCGCCCTTCGCCGTGCCCTGCGACCGGATCGCGATCACCGGGATCGGCTGCCGCCTGCCGGGACACGCCAACGACCACCGGACCTACTGGCGCAACCTGATCGAGGGTCGGGACTGTCTCACCGACACCCCCGTCGACCGGTACGACACCGGCACCCTCGGCAGCCGCGACCGGGCCAAGCCGGGGCGGCTGATCGGCGGCCGGGGCGGCTACATCGACGGCTTCGACACCTTCGACCCGGACTTCTTCGGCATCAGCCCGCGCGAGGCCGAGCACATGGACCCGCAGCAGCGCAAGCTCCTGGAGGTCAGCTGGGAGGCGCTGGAGGACGGCGGGCTGCGCCCCGGCGAGCTGGCCGGGCGGGACGTCGGCGTCTACATGGGCGCCTTCACCCTGGACTGGAAGATCCTGCAGTTCGCCGACCTCGACTTCGCCACCATCGCCGCGCACACCGCCACCGGCACCATGATGACGATGGTGTCGAACCGGATCTCGCACTGCTTCGACTTCCGCGGCCCCAGCGTCTCGATCGACACCGCCTGCAGCTCCTCGCTGGTCGCGGTCCACCTCGCCTGTCAGAGCCTGCTCCGCGGCGAGACGGAACTCGCCCTGGCCGGTGGCGCGTTGCTGCACATGGCGCCGCAGTACACGATCGCCGAGACCAAGGGCGGCTTCCTCTCCGCGGACGGCCGCTCGCGCGCCTTCGACGCCTCCGCCGACGGCTACGTCCGGGCCGAGGGCGTCGGCGTGGTGGTGCTCAAGCGGCTCTCCGACGCGCTGCGCGACGGGGACCCGGTGCACGCCGTCATCCTCGGCAGCGGCGTCAACCAGGACGGCCGTACCAACGGCATCACCGTCCCCAGCGCGGACGCCCAGGCCACTCTGATCGAGCGGGTCTGCGCCGCGGCCGGGGTGCTGCCCGGCAGCCTGCAGTACGTCGAGGCGCACGGCACCTCCACCCCGGTCGGCGACCCGATCGAGGCGGCCGCGCTCGGCCGGGTGCTGGGCATCGGCCGGCGCTCCGGGGAGCGCTGCTACGTCGGTTCGGTCAAGACCAACATCGGGCACACCGAGGCCGCCGCCGGCGTCGCCGGGCTGATCAAGACCGTGCTGGCCCTCAAGCACCGCCGCATCCCGCCGCACCTCAACCTGGAGCGGCCCAACCCCGCCATCGACCTGGCCGTGCTGCCCTTCGAGATCCCGACCGCCCCCGTCGACTGGCCCGAGCACCAGGGCCCGGCCCGCGCCGGCGTCAACTCCTTCGGCTTCGGCGGCACCAACGCCCACGTCCTGCTGGAGGAGCCGCCGCTTCCCGCGACCGCCCCGGCCCCGGTCGTCGCCGCGGCGTCGCAGCCGACCCGTACGGTGCTGCCGCTGAGCACCCGGGACGCGGCCGGACTGCCCGAGCTGGCCGGCTCCGTCCGCGCGGAACTCGCCGCCGGGACGGTGCTCACCGACCTCGGCCACACCCTGGCCCACCGCCGTCAGCACCTGCCCGAACGGCTCGCCGTGGTCTACTCCGGGCAACAGGACCTGGACGAGGCGCTGGCCGCGGCCGAGCGCGGCGAGGCGCACCCGCTGGTGGTCCAGGGGTGCGCCCGGGAGCGCGGACAGCGGCGGCTGGCCTGGGTGTTCACCGGTATGGGCCCGCAGTGGTGGGGGATGGGCCGGGGCCTGTACGCGAGCGAGCCGGTCTACCGGGAGACGGTGCGGGCCGTCGACCGGGAGATCCGCGAGCAGGCCGGCTGGTCGCTGCTGGAGGAACTGGGGCGCGAGGAGGCGGACTCCCGGATGGCCGAGACCTGGCTCGCCCAACCCGCCAACTTCGCCGTCCAGGTGGGGCTTTCGGCGCTCTGGCGGAGCCACGGCCTGGTGCCCGACGCGGTGGTCGGACACAGCACCGGCGAAGTCGCCGCCTTCCACGAGGCCGAGGTGTACGACCTGGCCGACGCCGTCCGGGTGGTGCTCGCCCGCAGCGGGCTGCAGCAGCGCCTGGCCGGGACGGGCTCGATGCTCGCGGTCGGCCTGCCGGAGGCCGAGGCGGAGCGGCGGATCCGCCCGCACCGAACCCGGGTCTCGCTCGCCGCCGTCAACAGTCCCTCCGCCGTGACCCTCGCCGGCGACACCGAGGCGCTGCGCGAACTGGCCGAGGAGCTCGGGCGGCAGGGCGTGTTCGCCCGCTTCCTGGACGTCGAAGTCCCCTACCACAGCGTACGGATGGACCCGATCCGGGACGAGCTGATCGCCGCGCTGGACGGGATCAAGCCGCGCGAGGCGCAGCTGCCGCTCTACCTGACCGCCCGTGAGGGGCTCGCTCAAGGCCCGGAGCTGGACGGCGCGTACTGGTGGCACAACGTCCGCAATCCGGTGCGCTTCCGGGCCGCCGTCGAGCGGATGGCCGAGGACGGGCACCGGCTGTTCCTGGAACTCGGCCCGCACCCGGTGCTCGGGCACGCGATCCGCGAGTGCGCCGGGCAGGCGCACACCCTGCCGTCGATCCGCCGCCAGCAGGACGAGCCCGAGCGCTTCGCCCGGACCCTGGCCGAACTGCACACCCTGGGCGTCGAGTTGAGCTGGGACGCGCTGCACCCGGCCGGACGACCGGTACCGCTGCCGACCTACCCGTGGCGGCGCGACCGGTACTGGGTCGAGCCGAAGCCGGTCGAGCAGGTCCGGCTCGGTCGGGTCGACCACCCGCTGCTGGGCCGCCGCACCGCCGCGGCCCAGCCCACCTGGACCACCGCGCTGGATCCGGAGCGACTGCCCTACCTGGACGACCACCGGATCGAGGGCCAGGTGGTCTTCCCGGCCGCCGGGTACCTGGAGATGGCCGCCCAGGCCGTCCGGGCGCTCACCGGCGGCACTGAGGTGGTGCTGGCCGAGGTCGAACTGAGCCGGGCGCTGTTCCTCTCCGAGACCGAGCCGGTCCCCGTCCAGCTCGGCTACGCGCCCGAGGACGCCCGCTTCACCATCGCCTCCACCCCGACCGGCGGCGAGCCCGCCGTGCACGCGAGCGGCCGGGTCCGCACCGGCCAGCGCCGCGCCCACGGGCCCGCACCGGACTTCGACGCGCTGCGCGACCGGGGGCGTCGCCTCGACGGCCCCGACTGCTACCGGCGCCTGGCCGAGCGGGGCTACCACTACGGGCCCGCCTTCCAGGCCATCGCCGAGGTGTGGGCCGGTCCCGGCGAGGCGCTCGCCCTGATCCGCCCCACCCCGCGACTCGGCGCCGGAGCGGCCGACCACCACCTCCACCCGGTGCTGCTGGACGCCTGCTTCCAGACCCTGCTGACCACCCGGCTGCACGCCCCCGAGGGCGGCGGCGTCCGGCTGCCGGTCTCGATCGAGGAGGTCCGGCTCGACCCGGTCGGCGACCGGCCGCTGTGGGCGCACGCCACCGTCACCCGGGACAGCGGCGAGGAACTCGTCGGCGATCTCGCCCTCTACACCGAGGACGGCACCCCGCTCGGCCGGATCACCGGCTTCAAGGTCGCCGACGTCGCCCGGGCCTCCGCCTCGGTGGGCCTGGCGACCATCGACGGCTGGCTCACCGAACTGGCCTGGACACGGGCCCCGGCGGCGCCGCTCGACGCGTCGACCGGCGACCTGCTGCTGTTCGCCGACGGCGGCGGCCTCGCCGAGCGGCTGGCCGCCCTGGCGGCCGACCGCGGCGCCCGCTGCCACCTGGTCCGGCCCGGGAGCTCCTACGCGTTCGGCGACGGGGAGACGACGGTACGGCCCGACTCCGCCGAGGACCTCCAGCGGCTGTTCGCCGACCTGGACCCGGCGTACCGGACCGTCGTCCACCTGTGGAACCTCGACCTGCCCGCCCTCGACGCCGCCGAGCCCGGACAGCTCGACGGGCTCGCCACCCTCGGCGCCTACTCGCTGATCACCCTCGCCCAGGCGCTGCCCGCCGCCCGCCCGGACGGCCGGCTGCACATCGTCACCCGGGGCACCCAGGCCGCCGCGCCCGGGGACCGGGTCGAACCGCTCGGCGCCCCCGCCTGGGGCATCGGGCGGGTGCTGTGGCAGCAGGAACTCGTCGCCCAGCGTGGCGGCCTGGTCGACCTCGACCCCTCGCTCGACGCGCGGGACCAGGCCGAGGCGCTGCTCGCCGAACTCGCCGCCCGGGACGAGCAGGAGATCGCCCTGCGGGCCGGCGGCCGGCTCACCGGCCGGCTGCGCCGCGCCGAGGGCCTCACCCGGCCGCTGCCGCCGGTCCTGCGCCCCGACGGCGGCTACCTGGTCACCGGCGCCTTCGGCGCGCTCGGCCGGCTGCTCTGCCGCACCCTGGTCAAGCGCGGCGCCCGGCGGCTGATCCTGGTCGGCCGCACCGCCCTGCCCGAGCGCGCCGAGTGGCAGAGCGTCGACGCGGCGAGCCCCGCCGGGGAGCGGATCGCCTTCCTGCGCGAACTGGAGGCGCTCGGCGCCGAACCGCTGCTCGCCCCGGTGGACGTCACCGACGAGACCGCCCTCGCGGCCTGGCTCGCCGACTACCGGCAGCGCCGATTCCCGCCGATCCGCGGGGTGTTCCACCTCGCCGGGCAGGTCCGGGACACCCTTCTGGCGCAGATGGACCGGGCGGCCTTCGACGCCGGATACAGCCCCAAGGTGGTCGGCGGCCACCTGCTGCACCGGCTGCTGCGCGCCGAACCGCTCGACCACTTCGTGCTGTTCGCCTCGGTCGCCTCGCTGCTCACCACCGCCGGACAGACCAACTACGCGGCCGGGAACGCCTTCCTGGACGCCCTGGCCCACCACCGCCGCCGCGACGGCCTGCCCGCGCTCAGCCTGGACTGGGGCCCCTGGGCCACCGGCATGATCGAGGAACTGGGCCTGGTCGCCCACTACCGTGACGCGCGCGGCATGAGCTCGCTGCCGCCGGAGGCCGGAACCGCCGTGCTGGAGCGTGTCCTCGGGCAGGACCGGGCCCAGCTGCTGGTCGCCACCGTGGTCGACTGGCCGACCTTCCTGGCCTGGTACCCGGCCCCGCCGCCGCTGGTCGCCGAACTCGCGGCGAGCGCCGCCGAGCGGGCCCCGGCCGAGACCGGCGGCTTCCTGGACGCCTACCGCGCCGCCGACCAGGGGAGCCGGTGGGAGCTGGTCACCGAGCGGTTCACCGCCGCCGCCGTGGCCGTGCTGCGGATCGGCGCCGAGCGGATCTCCGAGGACACCAAACTCGCCGCGCACGGCCTGGACTCGCTGCTCGCCATGGAGCTGCGGGCCCGGGTGCACGGCGAACTCGGCGTCGCCCTCCCGGTGGTGGCGCTGCTCAGCAACGGCACCGTCGGCGACCTGGTCGACCTGCTCACCGCGGGCCTGGCCGACCAGCTCGCCGCCGAGGGGAGCCCGGAGCAGGCCGAGGTCGAGCTGTACAGCGACGAGTCCCGCTACCCGCTCACCCACAACCAGCAGGCGCTGTGGTTCCTGCGCCAGCTGCACCCGGACGGCTTCGCGTACAACATCGGCGGCGCGGTCGAGGTGCGCGCCGAACTCGACCCGGAGCTGGTCTTCGCCGCCTTCGCCTTCCTGGTCGCCCGCCATCCCGGGCTGCGCGCCGCCTTCACCGCCGAGCAGGGCCGCCCCGTCCAGCACATCCGCGGCGAGGTCGTCGTCGACACCGGGCTGTTCGACGTGGAGGGCCGTCCCTGGGAGGAGATCCACGAGCTGATCGTCCGCGAGTACCGACGCCCGTACGACCTGGCCGAGGACCCGCTGGTGCGGCTGCGGCTGTTCCGGCGCGGGCCGGACCGCTGGGTGCTGATGAAGGCCGTCCACCACATCGTCTCGGACGCGATCTCCACCTTCACCTTCATCGAGGAGCTGTTCGAGGTCTACGAGGCGCTGCGCCGAGGCCGCACCCCCGAACTGCCCCCGGTGGCCGCCCGCTACCTGGACTTCCTCAACCACCAGAACCGCTTCCTGGCCGGTCCGCAGGCGCAGCGGATGCTCGACTACTGGCGCGGGCACCTGCCGGCCGAGATGCCGGCGCTGGCGCTGCCCACCGACAAGCCGCGCCCGGCGGTGCAGACCCACAACGGGGCCTCCGAGTTCTTCCGGCTGGACGCCGAACTGACGGGCCGGGTCCACGGGTTGGCCCGCGCGCACAACGCCACCCCGTTCATGGTGCTGCTCAGCGCCTACTACCTGCTGCTGCACCGCTGGTCCGGGCAGTCGGACATCGTGGTCGGCAGCCCGGTGACCGGGCGCACCCAGGAGGATTTCGCCTCCGTCTACGGCTACTTCGTCAACCCGCTGCCGCTGCACGTGAGCCTGACCGGGGAGCCGACCGTGGCCGACCTGCTGGCCCGGGTGCGGGAGAGCGTGCTCGGCGGGCTGGACAACCAGGAGTACCCGTTCCCGCTGCTGGTCGAACAGTTGGGGCTGCAGCACGACCCGAGCCGCTCCGCGGTGTTCCAGGCGATGTTCATCCTGCTCACCCACAAGGTCGCCGTGGAGCGCTTCGGCTACCGCCTGGAGTACATCGAACTCCCGGAGGAGGAAGGGCAGTTCGACCTGACCCTGTCCGCCTACGAGGACCGGTCGGACGGCTGCTTCCACTGCGTGTTCAAGTACAACTCAGACCTCTTCGAGCCCGCCACCGTGCGGCGGCTGGCCGCGCACTACCGCAACCTCCTGGAGGCCATGACCCGGGCCGCCGAGGACGAGCCGGTCGGCCGGCTGCGGATGCTGGATGCGGCCGAACGCCGGCGCATCCTCACCGAGTTCAGCGGCGCCGAGCGGCGGATCGACCACGAGGTGCCGGTGCCCGAGCTGATCGCCAAGGTCGCCGCCGAGCACCCGGAGGCCGTCGCGGTGGTCGCCCCCGGCCGGGACCCGGTGCGGCGGCTCAGCTACGGCGAACTGGACCGGCGCTCCCAGCGCACCGCCGCACGGCTGCGCGAACTGGGCGTCGGCGAGGGCTCGGTGGTCGCGGTCTGCCTGGACAAGTCACCCGAGCTGATCACCACCCTGCTGGCGATCTGGCGGGCCGGCGCCGCCTACCTGCCGCTCGACCCCGGGCACCCGGCCGACCGGCTGGCCTACCAGGTGGCCGACGCCGGGGCGGCCCTGGTCGTGGTGGACGAGCGCCGCCCGCTCGCGGCCGACCTGCCCGCACCGCTGGTCACCCTGGAGGAGCTGGAACGGCCCGCCACCGCCGACGGGCCGCTGCCCGCCGCCGACCCGGACCGGCCCGCGTACGTGATCCACACCTCCGGCTCCACCGGCCGCCCCAAGGGCGTACGGGTCGACCACCGCAACCTGGCCGCGGTCACGGCCGGCTGGCGCGAGCAGTACCGGCTGGACACCGAGGCCCGGGTGCACCTGCAGATGGCCGGGACCGCCTTCGACGTGTTCTCCGGCGACCTCGCCCGGGCGCTCAGCACCGGCGGCACCCTCGTGCTGGTCGACCGCGAACTGCTCTTCGACACCGCCCGGCTGTACCGGGTGATGCGCGAGGAGGCCGTGGACTGCGGCGAGTTCGTGCCCGCCGTCGCCCGTGCCCTGCTGACCCACTGCGAACGCGAGGGCGTCGGGCTGGACTTCCTGCGGCTGCTGATCGTCGGCTCCGACTCCTGGAAGGCCGCCGAGCACCAGCGGCTGCGCGCCCTGTGCGGGCCGGGGACCAGGCTGGTCAACTCCTACGGCCTGACCGAGGCCACCGTCGACTCCAGCTACTACGAGGGCGCCGCCGAGGAGCTGGAACCGGGCCGGATGGTCCCGATCGGCCGACCCTTCCCGAACAGCGCGCTGTACATCCTCGACCGCTACGGCGAGCCCGTCCCGGCCGGGGTGCCCGGCGAGCTGTGGATCGGCGGCGCGGGCGTCGCCGCCGGCTACCCGAACGACCCGGAGCAGACCGAACGGCGCTTCACCACCCTGGAGTTCGACGGCACCCCGCTGCGGCTCTACCGCACCGGCGACCTCGGCCACTGGGACGCCGAGGGCACCGCACACCTGCTCGGCCGGATCGACAACCAGGTCAAGGTACGCGGCCACCGGATCGAACCCGGTGAGATCGAGGCCCACCTCACCGCCCGGCCCGAAATCGCCCAGGCCTGCGTGGCGGTCCGGCAGGACGCCACGGGCGAATCCGTCCTGGCCGCCTACCTGGTGCCCGCCGAGGGCGTCGAGCCGGACCGCCGCGAACTGCGCCGCCACCTCGCCGAGCACCTGCCCACCGTGATGATCCCCTCCTATCTCACCGAACTGCCCGCCCTACCGCTCACCCCCAACGGCAAGGTCGACCTCGCCGCCCTGCCGGAGCCCAAGGCCGACACCGGCGGCGAACGGCACGAACCACCCGTCACCCTCTACGAGGTCCGGGTCGCCGAGCGCTGGAAGAACCTGCTCGGCCTCGAAGAGGTCGGCCTCCAGCACGACTTCTTCGAACTGGGCGGCAGCTCGATCCGGCTGATCGAGCTGATCCACCACCTGCAGACCGAGTTCAACATCGGCATCCCGGTCGGCCTGCTGTTCAAGGTCACCACCCTGCACGGCATGGCCCGCACCGTCGAGCAGATCATCACCGGCGAGGTGGCCGGCGGCGAACCCCACCTGTGGTTCAACCCCGAGGCGCCCGAGGACCGCACGGTCTTCTGCTTCCCGCCGGCCGGCGGCCACGGCCTGGTCTACCGGCAGCTCGCCGCTCACCTGCCCGAGCACCGGGTCGCCGCCTTCAACTACCTGACCGGCGAGGACAAGACCGCCCGCTACGCCGACCTGGTCGAGGCGCTGCACGAGTCCGGACCGTACGTCCTGCTCGGCTACTCGCTCGGCGGCAACCTCGCCTTCGAGGTGGCCAAGGAACTGGAGCGGCGCGGCCGCACGGTCGGTTCGGTGCTGCTGGTGGACGCCTACCGGACCCTGGAGGCCTTCGACCTGGGCGAGGAGCACGTGGCCGTCTTCGAACGGGAACTGCGCGAGCACCTGCACCGGCACACCGGCTCGCGGATCGTCGCCCAGAAGACCCTCGAACAGGCCCGGGACTACCTGGAGTTCTGCAGCCGCACCCCCAACACGGGCACGGTGAACGCCCCACTGGACGTGCTCTGCGAGCGCGAGCGCCTCGGCGTGCACGTGGGCGGTGAGAGCGGCTCCTGGCACGGCGCCTCCGCCACCGGCACGGCGGTGTACGTCGGCCACGGCAGCCACGCCGAGATGCTCGACGGCGAGTTCGCCGCACGCAACGCCGAACTGGCGGGCGTCATCCTGGCCGGAGGCACCGCCGATGGCCGCGGCTGACCGCGGGCCGGACTGGACCACCGGGGAGCGGGCCGACGACGGCCCGCCCCGGGTGATCGTGATCGGGGCCGGCCTGGCCGGCCTCGCCACCGGCTGCTACGCGCAGATGAGCGGGCTGGAGACCCGGATCTTCGAGAAGCACGTGCTGCCCGGTGGCTGCTGCACCGCCTGGTCCCGGCACGGCTACCTGTTCGACTACTGCATCGACTGGCTGATCGGCACCGCCGAGGGCACCGGAGCCCACCAGGTCTGGCGCGAACTCGGCGCCCTGGACGGCAAGTCGGTGACCCACTTCGACACCTTCAACCGGGTCGTCGACGAGCACGGCCGGGCCGTCACCTTCTACGGCGACCCGGACCGGCTGGAGGCCCACCTGCTGGCCCTCGCCCCCGGCGACGCCGCGCCGATCCGGGCCTTCTGCAAGGACCTGCGCCGCTTCGCCGCGATCGACCTGCCCTGGGACCTCACCCCGCCGCCGCTGCGCACCACGGCCGAACGGCTGCGCACCCTGCGCACCGTACTGCCCGCCTTCCGGCTGTTCTGGCGCACCGCGACCACCCCGATGAGCGGCTTCGCCGAGCGCTTCCAGGACCCGCTGCTGCGGCGGGCCTTCCCCAACATGTTCCTGCAGGAGCCGGCCGGATTCCCGCTGCTGCCGTACCTGTACACCCTGGCCGCCGCGCACACCGGCAACGCGGGCTTCCCGCAGGGCGGTTCACTCGGACTGGCCCGCTCGGTGGAGGAGCGGTACACCTCGCTCGGCGGGGTGATCGGCTACCGCTGCCGGGTGGACCGGATCCTGGTCGAGGACGGGCGTGCCGTCGGCGTCGAACTGCGCGACGGCTCACGGCACTTCGCCGACCACGTGGTGGCCGCCTGCGACGGCCCGACGGTGCTCGACCGGCTGTTGGAGGGCCGCTACTCCAGCCCGGCCACCGACCGGCTCTACGGTGAACTGCTGGACAAGCCCGGCAACCTCTACCCGGCCGTGGTCTCGGCCTTCGTCGGCGTCGACGGCCCGCTGCCGGCGGACGAGCCGCACAGCACCACCTACCTGCTCCCGCCCGAGCAGGGCGCCCGGCTGCCCGGCTCGCTCCAGCACAGCCTGGTGGTGCAGCTGCGCTCCACCTACGCGGACGGCTTCGCGCCACCCGGCAAGTCGGTGCTCCACTGCACCTACTTCAGTGACTACCGCTCCTGGAAGGACCTGCGGATCCGCGACCGCCGGGCCTACCGGGCCCGCAAACAGGACGTCGCCGCGTTCGTCCGGGAGTTCCTGACCCGGACCTACCCCGGGCTCGGCGAGCGGATCGAACTGGTCGACGTCGCCTCGCCGGTGACCACCGAGCGCTTCACCGGCAACACCTACGGCAGCATCCTCGCCTGGCAGGCCTTCTCCGAGGCCGAGGAGAGCGCCAACCGCCTGGTCAACCGGGACCGGATGCGGCTGCCGGGTCTCAGCGGCTTCTCCATGGCCGGGCAGTGGGCCTCGCTCGGCGGCCTGATCCGCGCCGCCACCAGCGGCCGGTACGCCGCCCAGTACCTCTGCCGGGAACTCGGCCGGCCGTTCCGGGCCTGGCCCAGCGACAACCGGGAACCCTGGCACGCGGGAAAGTGGGGCCGCCTGCCGCACCTCGACCGGGCCACCGTGGGCCGGATGACCGTCGGAGGGCCGGAATGACGGGGACGAGCAGCAGTCGGCAGAGCGTGGTCATCATCGGCGGAGGCCTCGGCGGCCTGTCCACCGGCTGCTACGCGCAGATGAACGGCTACCGCACCCAGGTCCTGGAGATGCACGAGCTGCCCGGCGGCTGCTGCACCGCCTGGGACCGCGGGGAGTTCACCTTCGACTGCTGCGTCAGCTGGCTGCTGGGCAGCGGGCCCGGCAACGAGATGCACCGGATCTGGCTCGAACTCGGCGCCCTGCAGGGCAAGCGGATGCGCAACTTCGACGTCTTCAACGTGGTGCGCACCCGGGACGGGCAGGCGGTCTACTTCTACTCCGACCCGGACCGGCTGGAGGCCCACCTGCTGGACCTCGCCCCGGAGGACGCCCGGCGGATCCGGCAGTTCTGCGCCGGACTGCGCAAGTTCCGGGTGGCGCTGGCGCGTTACCCCTTCCTCAAGCCGGTCGGGCTGATGGGCCGGTGGGAGCGCTGGCGGATGCTCGCCTCCTTCCTGCCGTACGTCAACGTGATCCGGCGCTCGATCTCGGTGCTGATGACCGACTACTCGGCGCGGTTCCGCAGCCCGCTGCTGCGCGAGGCGTTCAACTTCGTGCTGTACGAGAAGCACCCCAACTTCCCGGTGCTGCCGACGTACTTCCAACTCGCCTCGCACGCCGGGCAGTCGGCCGGCGTGCCGGAGGGCGGCTCGCTCGGCCTGGCCCGCTCGATCGAGCAGCGCTACCGGCGGCTCGGCGGCGGGATCACCTACAACGCCAAGGTGACCGAGATCCTCGTCGAGCGGGACACGGCGGTCGGGGTCAGGCTGAGCGACGGCCGGGAGGTGCGGGCCGACATCGTGGTGGCGGCCTGCGACGGGCGGACCACGATGATGGACCTGCTCAAGGGCCGCTACCTGAACGACACCTACCGCCGGCTGTACACCAAGACGCTCGCCGAGCCGGGCATGGTCTTCCCCGGCTACCTGACCGTCTTCCTCGGGCTGCGCCGCCCCTTCCCGGCGGGCGACCCGTGCACCACCTACCTGCTGGAGGAGGAGTTCGCGGCGCGGCTCACCGGCATCCGGCACCCCAGCATCAACATCCAGTTCCGCAGCCGCCACTACCCGGAGCTGTCGCCCGACGCGACCACCGTCGTGTACGCCAGCTACTTCTGCGACATCGCCCCCTGGCGGGAGTTGAGCACCGGACCGGAGCAGGCGCCCCGGCTGCGGCGCGGCGAGGAGCTGCACACCCTGCCGGTCGGCCGGGGCAGGGAGTACCAGCGGGAGAAGCGCCGGGTGCGCGACGCCGTCATCGAGTTCCTGGACCGGCACCACCCGGGGCTGAGGGACGCGGTGGCCGTCAAGGACGTCTCCACCCCGCTCACCCAGGTCCGCTACACCGGCAACTACGACGGCACGGTGCTCGGTTGGCAGCCCTTCGTGGAGAGCGGGGAGACCCTGGAGGAGGAGATCAGGCGCAACGGGCCGGGGCTGCCGGGCCTGGCCAACTTCTACCTCTCCGGGGTCTGGGCGACCACCGGCGGTCTGATCCGCGCGGCGGCCGCGGGCCGGCACGTCGTCCAGTTCATCTGCCGCGACGACCGCAGGCCGTTCACCGCCGCGGTGGACGACAGCGCGCCGTTGCCCACCCTGATCACCGAACCGGTCGGGCCCGACGACCGGCAGTTTGGAGTCACCTCTTGAGGATCGAGAAGTGGATCGTCCACGAGCACGTCGACGGCGTGCCGGACGTGGACCGGATGTACCGCAAGGTCGTCGAGGAGGTGGACGTCCGGCTCGCCGAGGACGAGATGCTGCTGCGCACCCGCTACGTCTCGGTGGATCCGTACCTCCAGGGGATCGCGCTGGACACCCCGGTCGGCGACCCCATGGGCGCCGACTCGATCATGGAGGTGGTGGAGGCCGGGCCGGCCGCGCGGTTCGCGGTGGGCGACCTGGTCCAGGGCTTCGGCGGCTGGTGCAGCCATGTGGTCAGCAACGGCGCCCCCAGGCTCTGGCAGACCGGCACCTTCCCGATGGTCTTCCCGGCCTACCGGCGACTGGACCGCGCGCACTACGACGAACAGTTGCCGATCACCACCGCCCTCGGGCTGCTGGGCGGGCCCGGGATGACGGCCTGGGGGACGGTGGAGAAGTTCCTCGACGTGCGACCCGGTATGACGGTGCTGGTCAGCGGGGCCAGCGGCGCGGTCGGCTCGGTGGTCGGCCAGCTCGCCAAGCACCGCGGCGCGCGGGTGATCGGCACCACGGCGACCCCGTCCAAGGTCGACCGCCTGCTGGAGCTGGGCTTCGACGAGGTGCTGCACTACCGCGACGGCGACGACCCGGAACGGGTGGCCAAGGAGCTGGTCGGGTTCGCCCCGGACGGGATCGACCGTTACTTCGACAGCCTGGGCGGCGGGCTCACCGACGCGGTGTTCGGGATGC
Organism: Kitasatospora sp. NPDC018058; assembly: GCF_044327205.1. NCBI lineage: Bacteria > Bacillati > Actinomycetota > Actinomycetes > Kitasatosporales > Streptomycetaceae > Kitasatospora > Kitasatospora sp. NPDC018058. The sequence goes on from NZ_JBIRFA010000017.1 coordinate 177,630, forward strand.
TCGCGGTGGACAGCCGGGTGGCGGTCTGCTGGCAGTGGGGGAGTCAGGTGGGCGGCGAGTGGGCGGGGCCCCGGCTGCTACCGATGATCATGTTCCCGCGCACCGTGATCCGCGGCATCTTCTCGCTGGAGTGGTTCACCGAGGAGAACTGGTCGGCGCTGCGGCGGGACCTCGGGGCGCTGGTCCGCAGCGGGGACCTGAGGTACCAGCAGACCGTCCACCAGGGGTTCGACAGCATTCCGGCGGCGTACCGGAGCCTGTACACCGACCGCTCGGCGAGCCGGGGGAAGGTGCTGGTCGAGGTCTGAGCGGACGGCTCCCGCTGAGCGGGGTTCGGTTCCCGCTGACAGAGTTTCAGTGTAGCGATTGACTAGTGTTCTACTAGACCATAACAATTCAGGGGCAGGCCTCAACGATGCGAGGAGATGCCCCGTGATCGAATTCCATGTGGACCGGGCGGACAGCCTCCCGGCCTACGCGCAGCTCGTACGACAGGTGCGGGAGGCGCTCAGGCTGGGTGTACTGAAGCCCGGGGACCGCCTCCCGGCCGTGCGGGACGTCGTCGTCTCGTGCACGGTCAACGCCAACACCGTGCTCAAGGCCTACAAGGAACTGGAGCACGTCGGCTTGGTCGAGGCCCGCCAGGGCTCCGGCACCTTCGTCACCGGCTCGCTCGGCGCCGTCGACCCGCACGACATGGCGCGGCTGCGCACCGGGCTCGCCCGCTGGGTCGCCGAGGCCCGCCAGGCGGGGCTGGAGGACGAGGACGTCAAGGCCCTGGTCACCGCCGTGCTCACCGAGGAGCAGGCCGCCGCCGAGCGGGCCGGCCGGCACGGGGTGCAGGCGTGATCGCCGTCGAACCGGCCCTGACGGTGCGCGGGCTGACCAAGAGGTACCGGGGCGTCACCGCCCTGGACGACTGCACCTTCACCCTCCCGGCCGGCGGGGTGATCGCCCTGGTCGGCGCCAACGGCGCCGGGAAGTCGACCCTGATGAGCATCGTCAGCGGCATGCTCAAGCCCACGGCCGGGGAGTACGCGGTCGGCGGCCGGGTCGTCCTGCTCGCCCAGGACAAGCCGCTCTACCGCGACTTCAGCGTCGCCGACATGCTGAACTTCGGCCGGCACACCAACCGGGTGTGGGACCAGCCGCGTGCGCTCGCCTGGCTGGAGCGCTTCAATATCCCGCTCGACCGCCGCTGCGGCAAGCTCTCCGGCGGGCAGCAGGCCCAGGTGGCGCTGGCCGTCGCGCTCGGCTCCTGCCCCTCGCTGCTCCTGCTGGACGAGCCGCTGGCCAACCTCGACCCGGTCGCCCGCAAGGCCGTCACCGGCGAACTGCTCGGCGAGGTCGCCGAGACCGGGATGACCGTCCTGCTCTCCACCCACGTGGTGGCCGAACTCGCCGGGGTGGGCGACCACTTGCTGCTGCTCTCGCACGGCCGCAACATCCTCGACGGCGACGCCGAGGACCTGCTCGCCCAGCACCTGCGGCTGACCGGCCCGCGGGCAGACCGGCCGCCGGTCGAGGGGGAGATCGTGCACGAGACCCACACCGCCCGGCAGTCCACCTTCACGGTGCGCACCCTGCTCGGCGCGGCGACCCCGCTGGAGGCCCCCGGCTGGACCGGCCACCCCGTCACCCTGGAGGACGTCGTGCTCGCGTACCTCAAGACCTCGCTCGGGGAGACCGGACGATGAGCGCCCCGACCACCACCCCGCCGCCCGCCGCGACCCGGCCCGCCCCCGCCGCCCGTGGCAACCTGTGGCGCGGCATCCTCTGGCTCGCCTGGCGCCAGCACCGCACCGTGCTGATCGGCGCCGCCGTCACGACGGCCGTCATGCTGACCTGGATGGCCGTCAACGCCTCCGACCTGCAGAGCGCGATCGACCTGTGCCACGGGCCGGACTGCGCCAAGGCCGTCGCCGACGAGCGGCTCGGCCGGATCAGGGACGGCGCCGACATCGCCGGCTACCAGCTGAACCTGGTGGTCTTCCTGCCCGCGATGCTCGGTATGTTCATCGGGGCGCCGCTGCTGTCCCGGGAGTACGAGCAGCGCACGCTGATGCTGGCCTGGTCCCAGGACATCACCCCGATGCGCTGGCTGTTCGGCAAACTCGCCGTGATCGGCACCGTCATCGCAGGGCTGGCCGCCGCGCTCGCCGCCGAGTGCCTGCACGTCGCCCAGCTGGTCCACCTTGCCGACCGGCGCAGCCTGTTCGAGGGGACGCTGTTCCAGGCCGGCGGCTGGATGCCGCTCACGCTCGGCCTCGCCTGGGGGATGTTCGGCGTGGCGGTGGGCGCGGCGCTGCGGCGGGTGCTGCCCTCGCTGGTCGTGGTGCTCGGCTCCTTCGCCGGGCGCACCACGCTGATGGAGCAGGTGCGGCCGCACCTGATGGACCCGGTGACGCGGACGATCCCGCTGGGGCCGGACCGGGGCGCGGGCGGCGACCCGTTCGTCCCGGTGCCCAACGAGCTGGTGCTGGACGGCGGCAAGGCGCCCTTCGTGGACGCGGCCGGGCAGGTCCACCCGTACGGCGAGGTGATGTCGCAGGCCTGCGGCAGCATCCCGGACGGGCGGGGGGACGCCTTCTTCTCCTGTCTGAAGCAGCACGGGTTCGTCGGCATGCAGCAGAGCCTGCAGCCGGAGGGTCGGCTGGGGACCTTCCACCTGATCGAGAACGGGATCAACCTGACGCTGTTCGTGGTGTCGCTGGCGGTCACCTGGTGGCTGGTGCGGCGGGGGCGGGCCGCGGCGTAGTCGCGGGGTCTTGGGCGCAGCGCTAGCCGGTGATGCCCGCGGCGCGCAGGCGGCGTTCGACCTGCGCCCACTCGGGGGTGACCGGGGCGGTCGGACGGGTGTCCATGGCCTTGTCCTTGAAGCCGCTGGAGGTGGACACGCAGACCACCGGGCCGTCGCCCAGGGCCTCCTCACCGAGGCTGCGCAGTCCGGCCAGGCCGGCTGCCGAGGACAGCTCGGCCCACAGGCCGGCGCGGGCCAGTTCGCGCTGGGCGTCGGCGAGTTGGCGGTCGTCGACGGTCAGTGCCCGGCCACCGCTCGCACGCACCGCGACCACGCCCCGGTAGCCGCTGACCGGGGAGGCGATCGAGTAGGCGTCGCTCGGGCCGACCGTCACGTGGGCGGCCGGGACGCCTCGGGCGAGCGCCCGGTGCAGCGGGCCGGAGGCCGCGGACTCGCAGGAGAAGACGCGCGGCACCCGGTCGGCCAGTCCGAGGCGGTGCAGCTCGGCGAAGCCCTTCCAGACGCCGAACAGCAGCTCGCCGTACCCGGTCGGCACGAACACCGCGCTCGGCACGCCCACGTCCTGGAAGATCTCGTACGCCACGGTCTTGTAGCCCTCGGGGCCGTACGGGTGACCGGTGTGGGTGGTGGTCAGGTTGCTGACCGGATGCAGGCCGAAGCGCTCGACCACCTGACGCAGCAACGGCCAGCGCGCCTCCCACGGCACCGGCAGCACCACGGCGCCGTAGGCGTTGAGGAAGGCGTCCACGGCGGGCGGCGCGTCGGGGCCGGTGAAGACGACGCAGGGCAGTCCGGCGCGGGCGGCGTAGGCGGCCGCCGAGGCGCCGTGGTTGCCGGAGGACGCCACCGCGATGCCGGGCGCGCCGACACCGACGGCGGCGCTGGTGGTGCAGCGGTTCAGTCGGTCCTTGTGGCTCCAGGTGGGATTGCGGGACTCGTCCTTGAGGTAGACGTCCGGCTGGATCTCCACCAGCGGGGTGGCGCCCTCGCCGAGGCCCGGCGCGAGCAGCGGCGGCAGCAGCGGCGCCCAGCGCTCCAGGCCGCCGCGGGTCTTGACGGGGGCGAACAGGTTGGCCGGGTCGAGCTTGTCGTAGGCGTAGTCGACCTCGACGGGGTAGGAGACGTCCTCCGTGCTGGTCTGCGGGCAGCCTTCGGTGAGCGGTGGCCAGAGCGGGTAGTCGAGGTCGGGGTCGCCGAGAGAGCGCTGACCGGTTGCGAGGGAGTCGTCTGGTGTCATGTAAGTACCCTAGCCGGGCTTCGGGTGCTACAGGAGGAGTTTCTGGCTGCGGGGCGGCGGGGCACACTCATCCGGACATTGACGGCGGGGTAGGAGTCGGAGGGCGTGATGGACAGCGGTATGCGGGCGATGGTCGACGCGGTGGACGAGGCGCGGCGGCAGTTGCGGGAGAACGCGTTGCCGAAGGCGCGGGAGCGCGGGCGGGACAAGGTCCCGGCGGCGGACGAGCCCGTGATGCTGGGCGCGCTCGCCGATCTGGTGGAGGTCGCGGCGGAGCTGGCGGCGGCCCTCTCCGACCGGATGGCCACGCATGAGAGCCCGCCGTTCTACAACGGGGCGGGTAGCCGCCTCAGGGATCAGGCCCGCTATCTGCGGGAGGCCGAGCAGAAGGTCGCCGAGCGGCTGGGCTGAGCGCGCGACGGCCGCCGACGTCCTCCAGGGCGCCGGCGGCCGGTTCGCCGCCTCAGCGGTGGCTGGTGAACTGCACCACCTGCTGGTAGGTCGGCCGGTTCTGCCAGGTGGTCTTGTCGTCCGTCACCCCGCCCAGCGGCCGCTGGATGATGGTGTCGGCGCACCACTGGTCGCCCGCCGAGCAGTCCCCGTCGCCCGGGTAGACCTGGGAGGGGGTCTGGGCGGCGGCCTGCTTGAGGGTGTTCAGCAGTACGCCCCGGCAGGCCGTCAGGTCGCCCCCGCCGCAGAACGGACGGGCCAGCGGGCCGGCCACCGGGTCGCCGAGGACGGACCGCAGGTCCTTGTCCAGGTAGCTCCACCAGCCGTACTGGAAGGCCGAACCCTTGTGCGGAATGGACTCGTTGGCGCTCGCCGGGCCGCCGGCCGTGGCGCCGGTCTGGCCGCCGGAGGGCGACTCGTTGATCTGCAGTGCGCCGGTCAGCGCGGTGAACAGCTGGTCGCCGAGCCCGGGCCGCATGACGCCGTCGGCGACCAGCGGCCACCAGGCATCCATCACCCGGATCGCGGCCGCGTCCGCGTAGGTGTGGCTGCCGGGTGAGGTCTCCTTCCGTTGCCCGCCGTCGGCGAGCCAGGCCTCCAGCTGCTGGAGCGCGGTGAGAGTGGCCGGGTCGGTGACCGGACCACTGCGCAGGACCTGGATCAGGTCGGGCAGGACGTCCTCGGCCCGCAGGTCGGTGAGGGCGGCGCTCTCCATGGCCTGGGTGAGCGAGACCCGGCCGGCCTTGCCGCCGTTGCCGAGCAGGGCCTTGACCCGGTCGTCGAGCAGGTTCCCGCGGTGCACCGAGCCGTTGCCGAAGCCGGCGGCGGTGTAGCCGTCGGCCTGCTTGTTGTTCCAGGAGATGTAGTAGTCCTGGTTGACGGACTGCGGGTGCTCGGCCGGCGGGGTGTACCGGGCGGTGTTGGTGGCCGGGTCGAAGCCGGCCCACTCGTAGGCGGGTTGGGCGAGCACCGGCAGACCGGCGTCGACGCCGGGGGCGCGCACCGGGTTGCTGCCGGAGTTGTAGTACGCGATGTCGCGGGAGTCGGCGTAGAACCAGTTGAAGGTGTAGTTGATGTCCTGCGCCGCCTGCTGGAAGCTCGGTGCGTCGTGCACCGCGCCGGGGTCGTTCAACTCCTGGAAGCCGATGATGGAATCGGCCTCGTGCCGGTAGGTGGAGCGCAGCGAGGTGAACGCGACGGGTGCGCCGCCGACGGTGCCCCGGGCGGTCACCAGGCCGTAGTCGGAGCGGTACATCACCAGGGTGTAGGAGCCGGCGGGGGTGGAGTCGGCGGTGGTCGGGCTCCACGCGTTCTTGCGTTCCAGCCGGTCGAAGGGCAGGCACTGGCCGTGCCAGAGGTAGGAGTTGGCGGCCGTGGTGACCGGCGAGCCGTCGGTGGTGCAGAGCGGGACGGCGTAGGTGTCGGTGATGTCCTGCCCGGCCGAGGTGGCGCTCCAGGCGTAGTCCTGGCCGCGGCCGAGCTGCACGTAGAAGCTCAGGCCGGCGAAGGCCGCGCCGCGCGCGCTGATCCCGGGGCCCTGGATCTCCTCCAGCATCAGCAACTGCGGGGCGAAGTAGCCGGTTTGCGGGCCGAACACGGCGACAGGGTGGCCGTCGTCGGTGTGCGCGCCGGAGACCAGCAGGGCGTTGGACATGCCGTGCTTGGCGGTGAGCAGGTTGCCGGGGAGGGCGCCGTTCGCGGCGGTCGTCGCCGCCCCCGCCGAGCCGGTGGCGTCGTAGATCATCCGCTCGGGCACCACCGAGCCGGGGTCGGGCAGCGCCTGGCCCTGCGGCTGGTCGGGCACGGTGGCGTACGGGAAGCTCTGCCCGTCGTGCAGGGTCTGCACCGCCTCCGGGTCGTCGGCCTCGCGCAGCGACTTCCATACCGCGTCCCCGGCGTCCTTGCCGTAGCGCGCCTCGGCGGCCGACTTGACCTGGGCGGAGGCGAGTTCGTTGCCGCCGCCCGCGCCGAACAGCGCACCGACCACGGAGGCCAGGGCGACCAGGTCGGTCAGCTTGAACGGCTCGATCGAACCGGCGTTGGTGATCGGGTCGACGTGCCCGGTGAGGTCGTACTCGCCGGGGAAGGTGCGGCCGTTGTACGCCTGCGTGACGTACTGGTTGACCCCGTCGAGGTAGGCGTTGGCGTCGGCGAGCGCCTGGGCGGCCCGGCCGCCGCGGGCGGCGAGGGCGTCGATCTGCTGCTGCAACTCGGCCTCGGTGTACGGCGCGGCCTGCCAGAAGCTCTGCTCCAGCTGGCGGTTGGCGGCCGCGCCGCCCGCGAAGCCGGACAGCTGGCCGCGGCCGACGTGCCGGAACAGGTCCATCACCCAGAGTCGGTCCTGCGCGGCGGCGTAGCCGGCGCCGAACTCGGTGCCGTACCGGGTGGTGCCGGTGATGTGCGGGACGCCCGCGGCCTTGTCGCGCACGATCGTGACGTCCGGGCGCGGGGTGGTGGTGCTGGCCACCTGGTCGGCCGGCACGCCGAAGGAGGCGTCGTTGAAGAAGTCGCGTAGCCCGGCCTCGGTGAGCCCGGGATAGCCGGAGGTCAGGGCCGCGTAGGGGCCGAGCTGGTCGTCGGTGTGCGCGGGGCGGCTGCCGAACATCCGGTTGAGCAGGATCTCGGCGAGGGTGGCGTTGCCGTTCTCGCCGGGCGGGAGGATGTCGGTGCAGCGGCCGCCGCAGTAGTCGGTGGCGGCGGCTGCGGCGGTGTTGGTGCCGGTGGGGACCGCGGTGGCGGTGGTGGGGGTGGTGAGGGCTGCGGTGACGAGCAGGGCCGACGCGAGGGCGGCGGCCGGGAAGCGGAGGCGGTGGGGGCGTGGGCGCAAGGCGAGCTCCTCCGTCGAAGCCACGGGGAGTCGACGGTAGGGGTGCTACTGGACGGTTGGCTAGTGGCGTGCATGCCATTTCGTGATTGCTGCGCCGGAGTTGACGGTCCGCAGGGGGTGCGGGTCGGCCGATCGTCGGTGTCGTCGGCTATGGTCGCTCGCGTCGGTGGAAGATCGTCCGTCAATCGGCGGGGGAGGAGGGTGAGCAGGGGTGGAGGCAGACGTGGAGGTCGCGGGGCTCAAGGAGTTGCCGGACGGGCTGACCCATGGGCCCAGTCGGGAACTGCTCGCCGCCGGGGAGCTGTGCTGGTCCTACGCGCACCTGGACCTGCGGGACTCGGGCGCCGATCCGCTTGAGCCCGCCTCGACTCGGTGGGAGGGGTGCGCCGTCCAGGGGGCCGAGGGCCTGTACGTGCTGGGCGAGGCGCGCTACGAGACCTGGTCGGTCCACGGGCCGGTCGCGGTGCTGCTGGACGGCGCCGGCGGCGAGGTGTACCTGGCCCGCCCGGACGACGACGGTGTGCTCCAGCGGGACTTGCTGGCCAGCGGCCCGGACACCCTGATCGCCCTGGTGACGGCGATCGAGGCCGTCACCTCGGCCGCGGCCGGCGAGTACGACCTCGACGAGGGGGACGCGGAGCCGCCGCGCCGTCCGGCCACGGTCACGGAGGTCGTGCGGGTCGTCCGGGAGGAGTTGCGCGAGGCCGATCCGGAGCTGTTCCGGCGGACGGACGGTCAGCCCGCCCACTGGGAGACGGCGCTGCGGATCCGAGCCCTCGGTTGGGGTGCCAAGACCGGCGAGGACGGTGCGCTGGCGTACGAGCTCGATCCGTCGCTGGTCGAGGACCTCGCGACGATCGAGGGCGAGGGCGCGGTCCGCCGCTTCGCCGAGGACGAGCTGCCCGAGCAGCTCACCCACGGCCCGACGCGGCGCCTGCTCACCGAGGTCGGACTGCCCGTCTCCGGCCGGTGCCTGCTCGACGTCGATGCCGAGGGCCCGCTGGGCACGCTGGCGGAGGACTACCCGGAGAACTACGAGCTGGACGAGGACGGCGACATGTCCACCCGTCCGCACCAGGGGGAGTTCCTGGCGGTCGGCGGGTGGATGTACGACTTCGTGGTCGCCCTCGACGGCGCCACCGGGCAGGTCGAACTGCCCGACTGGTGGGACGACGGCGATCCGGCGGCGTACCTGCACCGCGATCTGTCCGCGTTGCTGTACGTGCTCTGGACCTTCGAGCGCCTGCGGGCGCAGCGGCGCGAGGCGGAGCGCCCGCAGCCGGCGGGGACCTGGTCGGTGTTCGACCCGTGTGAACTGCTGGACGGCGCGGCGGAGGAGACCCTGCGGGCCCTGGACCCGGTGGCCTTCGCGAGCGATCGCCACTTCTGGCCGATACGGGTGGATGACGGGCACATGGGTGGCTTGCTGGAGTAGTGGTTTGCGTCGGCAGCCGATCGGCTCGGCTGCCGACCGCAGGCCCCGCCGGGCCGTCAGTCCGGCAGGTGCAGGGCCGGGTCGGCCGGGCCCTGGGTGAGGCGGGTGAAGCGGACCTGGAGGCCGTCGCGCTCGGGGGAGCAGCAGAACGGGCCGGCGGCCGCGGGCGCGTCGGGGGCGAGGGGTGCGAGGCGGACCAGGCGCCAGGGGCCGTCCTCGCAGCGGGCGCGGATGGTGACGGCGTCGCCGGTGCGGCTGGCGCGGACGGTGACGGGGCGGCCGTGCCAGTCGGGGACGGGGGCGAGGGACCAGTCGGAGAGGCCGTGGGTGACGACCGCGCCGAGGTGGGGGAGGCCGTCGCTCATCTCGACTCCGGCCTTGATCCACGTCCGGGGGTCGACCCGGATCAGCAGGCCGGCCTGGTCGTAGAGGGCGGCGAAGTCGGCGATGAAGGTGACCTCGGTGGCGCTGCCCGGCGGGAAGTCGGTGAGCAGTGCGTGGCCGTCGTCGCGGACGAAGCCGTAGCCGGTGGTGCGCCAGAAGTCGCTGCGGCCGCAGGCGGTGACCAGGAGGTCGGTGCCGTCGGTGTGCGTGTGCTCGGGCGGGTTGAGCCAGCTGCCCTCGTGCCAGGGGATGTCGCGGGGCGGGTGCATCGGGCCGTCCTTTCACCGATTGCCGCAAGTTTCGGAAAGAACATCCAAGCACTCGCCCCGCGGCCGGGGGAGGGGTGGGTCCGGGCGTGAGCATCAGCCGGATCGGGTTGCCCTCCTTGTGCTTCAAGGCCTCGACCGGCTTGATGCGGCGGCTACCCGGTGGTGGGGCCGTCCTGGTCGGACTGGCTGACGGCCGCCAACAGGTGGGCCACCAGGGGGTTCCGGTCGTGCCGGCGCCAGGCGACGGCCACCCGGGTGCGGGCGGTGCCGGGCTCGATCCGGCGGAAGGCGACGCCCTTGAGCCGGATGCGGCGGATGCTCGCCGGGGCGAGCGAGACGCCGAGGCCGGCCTCCACCAGCGCGCACACCGTCTGCCACTCCACCGCGTGCTGCCCGATCCGCGGGGTGAAGCCCGCCGCGGTGCACAGGCCGGTGATCCGGTCGTACAGCTGCGGGCCGGCCGCGCGGGGGAGCAGGACGAACGGAGATCCCGCCAACTGGGCGACCCGGACGGTCCGTTGGGAGGCGAGCGGATGTCCGGACGGCAACACGGCGACGAAGGGCTCGCTGAGGACGGTCCGGAAGCGGAGCTCGGTGTCGGTGTCCGGCGGTTCGCGCAGCAGACCGAGGTCGATGCTCCGGTCGTGCAGGGCGGCGAGCTGCGGCGCCGTGGTCATCTCGCGGATGTCCAGGTGCACGCCCGGGTGCCGCCCCCGGAAGGTGTGCAGCAGGCCGGGCAGGACGGTGAGCGCGAGCGAGGCGGAGAAGCCGATCCGCAGCCGTCCGGTCTCGCCGCTACCGACGGCGCGGGCGGCGGCCAGGCCGTCCGCGAGCTCGGTCAGCACCCGCCGTGCGGCGGGCAGCAGTTCCCGGCCGGCCGCCGTCAGCGTGATGCCGCCGGGTTCGCGGTGGAACAGCGGATGCCCGACCTTCTCCTCCAAGCGGCGGATCTGCTGGCTCAGCGGGGGCTGGGCGATGCCCAGCCGGGCGGCCGCGTGGCCGAAGTGGAGTTCCTCGGCGAGGACGGTGAAGGCGTACAGCTGGGGGAGGGGGAGTTCGGGGCGCTGCTCCATACGCCTAGGGATATCACGTCATGCTGATCGGTGTATTGGACATATCAGCGCAGGCCACCTAGCGTTCCGCGCATGACAGAGCGACGTGCGATCCTCAGTGGCTCGACCTTCGAGGAGCAGATCGGCTACGCCCGCGCCGTGGTGGTCGGCGACTGGGTGCATGTGTCCGGCACGACCGGGTTCGACTACACCACCATGACGATCTCCGAGGACGTGGTGGAGCAGGCCGAGCAGTGCCTGCGCACCATCGGGGAGGCGTTGGCCGAGGCGGGGTGCGGCTTCGCCGATGTGGTGCGGGTGCGCTACCTGCTGCCCGAGCGCGCAGACTTCGAGCCCTGCTGGCCGGTGCTGCGCCGCTGCTTCGGGGACGTTCGGCCGGCCGCCACGATGATGGTGTGCGGTCTGGCGGACCCTCGGATGAGGATCGAGATCGAGGTGGACGCGCGGCGGGCCGTCTGACAGCAGGCCGCCGCTCCCCGTAACGGACCCGTCGGGTTTCGGCGACGGGCCCGGACCGACCGTCGGCGTCGGATCCGGGCCCGTCGTCGGTGGGGCGTCAGGCTCGGCCCGCCAGGCGGGCGGTGAGGACCTCGGTGTCCGGGAGGAACCAGATGTGGCCGGCCGCGTTGGACTCGTGGACCAGCGAGCGCAGTGCCGAACTGGCCTCCAGGTGGCGGGAGATGTCACCGATGACGACCAGCCGGACATGGTAGTTGACGAACTTCTGCATGACCTCGCCGGCGAAACCGGTGCTCAGGACGAAGAACCGGTCGTCCAGCCGGTCGGCGGGGACGGCGACGATCTCGGCGCCGACGTAGGTCGCGCCGATGAGATCCAGTGCATCCTGCACGGTGGTGATCGCGGGCCCGGCAGGGTCGCACACGAGCACCTTCACCCCGCTCAGTTCCTGCACTGTGTCTGCCATGGCGGTCTCCTGCCGATCGGGCGTGATGATCCGGGTGGGATCATCCGTGTACGAGCCTCAATCTAGGGGAGGAGGCCCGGCGCCCGGAACCGATTTACCGCCCGCCGCGGCTATCGTCGGGCCCGGCTGCGGCCGGTGGGCGGTGCAACGCGCACCCGCTGGGTGGCGGGCGCCTTCTCGATGTCGTCCAGCTGGTCGAGGATGGTGGCACGCAGGTCCTCGTCGTTCTCGAAGCAGTGGTCGTTGAACAGGGTGTAGCCCGTCCACATCAGGTTGGCGCACACCCGGGCCGGGACCCGCCCGGTCTGGGCGCCCATGCCGACCAGCGCCACCGAGCGGATGCTGCCCGGCGCCAGCAGGTTCTGCCGGTGCACGGCCTGGAAGGCGGCCGCGCAGGCGAGCGCCACGTTCAGCGTCTCGCTCACGTTCTGCGAAGACGACTGCATCGTGGGTGCCGAGATCAGGAACTTCGGGTTGACCGCCCCGGAGGGCACGCAGACCGCGCTGCCCACCGGCAGCGTGCCCGCGTACTTGCTGCGTATCGCCCGCTGCACCTTCAGTTGGATGCCCGCCCCCAGGTGTCGCTTGATGGCCGCGTCCGTCCCGCCGTCCATCCGGCCGCCGGAGTTGGTCGGGCTGACCCAGGCGTCGACTTCCTCGGTCAGGATCGAGCCGTGCCGGATCTCGATGCCGGGGGTGTCGGCGAAGGCCGCCCGCCACGACTCGACCACCGTCGCGTTGAGGTCCGTCAGCACCACCCTGAGCGGGGACTGCGCGCGGTCCGTCGTCATGCTGCAACTCCTGTCGTTCGTCGAGCTGTTTCCCGCTGTCGATCAGGACGTTAGCGCGCACCACTGACAATCCGTCCGGCGCCGGCCGGCCGCCGGGGACTGTCGGTCCCGGCTGCTAGGAATGTGCTGTCCGTCGGAGAGCTGACGGACAGTCAGACTTCATTTCCCGTGATCCGATCCAGCCGGAGTACCACCATGAGCGCTGCCGACACCCCCACTCCCGCCACCCAGTCCGACCCGAACGACCCGCTGGCCCTCGCGGAGCTCTTCCAGGGCGGCGGCGAGCCGTGGCTCCCGCTGCTGAAGCCGGTCATCGAGGCGCAGTCCGAGGCCGCCTCGTTCATCGGCCCGGGCCGCAGTCCGGAGGTCGTGCCCGTCCGCGAGCTGACCTTCCAGGCGCTCAAGCCGCACGCCCCGCACAAGTGGAAGGTCGTGGTCTTCGGCCAGAACCCGTACCCGCGGCCGGAGAGCGCCACCGGCATCGCCATGTTCGACAACACCTTCCACGACTGGAAGGACAGCCAGTTCGGCCGGGTGGTCAGCATCCGCTGCATCATCAAGGCCGCGGCGATGTGGAAGTACGGCATCCCCAAGAAGACGCCGATCGCCGACATACGGGCGCTGCTGAAGAAGGAGGAGACCGTCCAGCCGCCGGAGTGGTTCCAGGCGATGCTGACCCAGGGCGTGCTGCTGCTGAACGCGGCGCTCACCGCCAGCGCCGACGGCGGAATGGGCCCGGACCGGCACACCGGGTTCTGGCGGCCGGTGGCCGAGCGGATCATCGAGGAGATCCTCCGGGCCAAGCAGCAGGCCGACGAGGAGGACCGGGGCGTCGTCTTCGCCTGGTGGGGCGCGCACGCGCGCAGCCTGAAGAACGTCGTGCTGCGGCTGCAGAAGAAGTACCCCGAGGTCGAGGTGCGCCACATCGACCACGCCAACCCGGCCGCCCAGGGCGACATCTTCTGCGACGGGGACCACTTCGCCACCGTGAACGCCGCGCTCGCCTCGCTCGGCGCGGAGGAGATCGACTGGCTCCCCAGCGCGGGCTGGAACGCCGACACGGCGCAGCACGGCGGCGCCGACGGAGGCGTCGCCGAGCGGATGGGCGCGTTCATCGCCTCCACCATGGAGCTGCACCAGCTGTATCTGGACCGACTCGCCGGCGTCAAGGACGAGGGCCTCGAACTCCCGGCGATCAGCGGGGTGTTCGACACGCCGATGATGGACTTCCGCGACGCCGTGGCTCCGGTGGCCGAGCTGCTCCGGGGCCTGGACCGGCACGTCGCGCTGTCGCACGACTTCGGCGAGCGGCGTGCGGACGAGGGGGCGTCCGGCCTGTCCGCCGACGCGATCGCCGCGCTCTACCTCTACACCTGCGAGTCCGCGTTCTACCGGGAGATCAACGCGGTGCTGCGTTCGCCGGACCGCAGCCGGCTGGTGCCGTACCTGCCGTACCTGCGGCTGCTGTTCGCGGCGGTCTCGCAGCTGCCGGCGCGCACCGAGCCGCTCTGGCGCGGGGTCTCGCTGGACCTGCGCAAGCAGTACCCGCTCGGCCGGACGGTGACGTGGTGGGGCGTGTCCTCCTGCACCTCCAAGCTCGGGGTGGCTCAGTCCTTCCTGGGCAGCCGGGGCAAGCGGACGCTGTTCGAGGTGCGCCCGCTGCGCGCGGCGGGCATCCAGCGGTTCTCGGCGTTCACGGGGGAGGAGGAGTTCATCCTGCTGCCGGGCACCCAGCTGGAGGTCACGGACGTGCGGACCCAGCGCGGCGGGCTGTGCACCGTGACGCTGACCGAGCTCGCGGAGGAGCCGCTGGTGTCCTGAGCCGATGTCCTGCGTCGAGCGCGGCCCACTGTTCTATAACCTAGTTAGGATCTTTACTTGGTTAAGTTATGATGGCTCCTCCGAACAGCAGCCGAGCCGACCACGGGGGAAGCGATGACGTCCAGAACCACGGGCCTCGACGCAGAGCTGGCGCGTGAGCGGGCCTACGTCGAGGCCTGCCGGGCGGCGATGGCCTGGCAGGTGGCGGACGCCGGCCACCAGGTCGTCGCCGGAGAGGACGTCTCGGGCGACGGCGCGAGCGCCGAGGCACTCGGCCGCTACCTGCGGACCCGCGCCAAGCGGATGCGGGAGCTGCCGGACAGCCCGTCCTTCTTCGGCCGCCTCGACTTCGACGACGCGCCCGGGGCCGGGGACCACCGAGGGCAGCGTTACTACGTGGGCCGCCGGCGCATCTCCGAGGACCCGACCGTGCCGCCGCTGGTGGTCGACTGGCGGGCCCCGGTATCCCGGGCGTTCTACCGGGCGAGCGCCCACGAGCCGCTCGGGCTCGCGTGCCGCCGCCGGTTCGGCTGGGCGCCGGGGAGCCCGGGCGCGCCGGAGGACCTGACCGGCCTGGAGGACGAGCACCTCGGCCGTGCCGAGGAGGGCGGGCCCAGCGGCATCCTGGCCGCCGAGATCGAGCGCCCCCGCACCGGGCCGATGCGCGACATCGTCGCGACCATCCAGCCGGAGCAGGACGAACTGGTCCGCGGCGAGCTCGGTGAGTCCGTCTGCGTCCAGGGCGCCCCCGGCAGCGGCAAGACCGCCGTCGGCCTGCACCGCGCCGCCTACCTGCTGTACAGCTTCCCGCAGCGGATCCAACGCAGCGGCCTACTGGTCATCGGCCCCAACCGGACCTTCCTGCGCTACATCGCCGAGGTGCTCCCCGCACTCGGTGAGCTGGACGTCTCCCAGCGCACAGTGGAGGACCTGGTCGCCGCCGGCCGCACGGTCGCCGCGGTGGACGGCGACCGGGCCGCCGCGATCAAGCAGGACGCGCGGATGGCCGAAGTGCTGCGCCGGGCGCTGTACGGCCGGATCCGGGCCGCCGGCTCCGAACCACTGGTCGTCCCGGACGGCTCCTACCGTTGGCGGGTGCCCGCGGAGAGGCTCGACCGGACGGTCGCCGAGATCCGCGAACAGGCGCCGCCGTACGCCGTCGGCCGGGAGAACGTCCGCACCCGGGTGATGGAGCTGATCCGGGACCAGGCCGAGCGGCGCTCCGGCGTCCAGAACGCCGCCTGGCAGCGGAAGGTCGGCCGCTGCAGGCCGGTCGCGGCCTTCCTGGAGACCGCCTGGCCCGCGCTGCGCCCGGAGGCCGTGGTGGCCGCCCTGCTCGGCGACCCCGTCGTGCTGGCCGAGGCGGCCGACGGACTGCTCTCGCCCGAGGAACAGGCGGCGATCCTGTGGCGGAAGCCACCGCGCTCGGAACGGAGCGCCAAGTGGTCCGAGCACGACCTCGTCCTCCTCGACGAGGTGGCCGGCCTGATCGAGCGCCCGGCGAGCTTCGGTCACGTGGTGGTGGACGAGGCCCAGGACCTCTCCCCGATGCAGTGCCGGGCGATCGCCCGCCGTAGCACCTTCGGCTCCCTCACCGTCCTCGGCGACCTCGCCCAGGCCACCGCCCCCTGGTCGGCCCGCAGTTGGACCGAGCAGCTGGCCCACCTCGGCAAACCGCAGGCCACCCTGGTGCCACTGACCACCGGCTTCCGGGTCCCGGCCGCCGTGATGACGCTCGCCAACCGGCTGCTCGGCGCGCTCGACGTCGACGTGCCGCCGGCGGTGTCGCTGCGCCGGGACGGAGACGTGGCGATCCGGGCGGTGGACGACCTGGACGACCTGGACGAGGCGGTGGCGGTCGCGGCGCGCGCCGCGCTGGAACGGGAGGGCTCGATCGCGGTGATCGCCGCCGACGGCGCGGCGGCGCGAATCGCCGCCGCACTGGGAACCGCCGGGATCCCGAGCGCCTCCGCCGAGGAGGTCGGCGGCACGGCCCGGGTGACGGTGCTTCCGGCCTCGCTGGCCAAGGGACTCGAGTACGACCACGTGATCGTCCTGGAACCGGCCGCCATCGCCGAGGCCGAGCCGCGCGGACTGCACCGGCTCTACGTGGTGCTGACCCGGGCGGTGTCCCGGCTGGACATCCTGCACTCCCGTCCGCTTCCGGCGCAGCTGACCGCAGGGTGAACCGGTGCCCCCACCGGCCCGGACCCGGTCGTCGCCTCCGAACCGCCTCCGAACCGCCGGCGGATCCGGCGGAGGCGACGACCGGGCGAGGCGGGTGGTGGATCAGAGCACCCGGCGCAGCCGGCCGTGCCCGTCCTCCGCGCGCCCGTACTGGATGTCCAGGAGGTGTTCGTGGATGGCGAGGGTCTGCTTCCCCGGGGGCGCCGGTGCCGATGGTGAACTCGTAGCCCTGGCCCTTGAACGCCGTGATCGGGGTGATCACGGCGCCGGTGCCGGTGGCGAAGACCTCGGTGGCCGTGCCGTCGACGGCGCCGGTGCGCAACTCCGTGAGGGTGATGGCGCGTTCCACCGGGGTGAGGGCGAACTCGGCGGCCAGGGCGAGGACCGAGTCGCGGGTCACGCCGTCCAGGATGGTGCCGAGCCCGGGGGTGACCAGCTCGCCGTAGGAGGTGACCAGGCAGAGGTTCATCGTGCCGGACTCCTCCAGGTCGCCCTCGCCGCCGGTGTCGTCCAGGAACAGCACCTGGTCGCAGCCGTGCTGCCTGGCCTCCATCTGGGCGCCAGGCTGGAGGCGTAGTTGCCGCCGCACTTGGCCGCGCCGGTGCCGCCCCGGCCCGCGCGGGTGTACTCGCCGCTGACCCACAGGGTGATGCCGGTGACGCCGGAGGGGAAGTACGGCCCGGCCGGGCAGGCGATGACCGAGTAGGTGACGTGGTCGGCCGGCCGGACACCGAGGAAGGACTCCGAGGCGAACATGAACGGCCGCAGGTAGAGGCTGCCCTCGCCGTCGGCGCCCGGCACCCAGGCCTCGTCCGCGCGCACCAGCTCCTCGACGCTGGTGAGGAAGTCCTGCTCGGACAGCCCCGCCCGCCGGAGCAGGGGTGGGGTCAGCCGACGGCGGGGATGTCGTGGGTGGCGCAGTGGATGCCGCCACCGCCGGCCGCGATGGCGTCGATCTTCACCGGGACGATCTCCCGGCCCGGGAAGTACTGCTTGAGGATCTGCTGCGCCCGGTCGTCGGCCCGGGCGTCGCCGAACTTCGGCAGATAGACGCCCTTCGAGCCGATGTAGAAGTTCATGTACGAGGAGACGAAGGCGTCGCCGCGCCCGGTGATCTTGTCCGGGTCGGGCTGCTGCAGCTCCACCACCTGCAGCTGCTTGCCCGTCGCGTCGACGGCGTTCTTGAGCACGCCGCGGGCCTGGTCGGCCGAGCGGGACCAGACGTCCGCCGGGCTGCCGGGGAAGGCCTGGTCGAGCAGGACCACGCCGGGGGCGACGAAGCGGGTCAGGCAGTCGACGTGGGCGTCGGTGATGTCCTTGCCCTTGACGCCCGCCAGCCAGATCACCTTGGTCACGCCGAGGACCTTCTTCAGCTCCGCCTCGACCTGGTCACGGCTCATCCCCGGGTTGCGGTTGTCGTTGACCACCGAGCTCTCGGTGACCAGCAGGGTGCCCTGGCCGTCGGTCTCGAAGGAGCCGCCCTCGGCGACCAGCCGGGTCTCGACGCGCTCCACGCCGTACTTGGCCAGCACCGTCCGGGCGACCTTGGAGTCGTTGCCGCGCTGCTGCTTGCCGCCCCAGCCGTTGAAGTTGAAGTCGACGCCCTTGACCTTGCCGCCCTCCCCCACGAACACCGGCAGGGTGTCGCGGGCCCACAGGTCGTCGACGGCGATCGGCACCACCTCGACCGCCGAGCCGCAGGCCTTCTGGGCGGCGTCCTTCTGCTCGGGGCGGGCCATCAGGACGACGGGCTCGCGCGCCGCGATCGCCTGGGCGAGGCCCGCGACGTCCCGGCGGACGTCCGGGAGCTGGTCGCCCCAGACGCTCTCGGAGGCGGGCCAGGACATCACCGTGCGCAGGTGCTTCTCCCACTCGGCGCCGAAGCGGCGGGCGCCGGCGCCGCCCGGGGCGGTCCCGCCGGGCTGGGGGGAGGCCGAGGCGGCGTCCCCGGCGTCGAGGTCGTCCAGTTCGTTGCAGGCGGTCAGGCCGAGGGCGAGGACGCCCGCGCCGGCCAGGGAGCGTATCAGGGTACGGCGGGACATGGCGGTGGTCATACGGCTGCTCCGGCTGAGGGTCGGGGTCGGCGAGGGAGGATGCGGGTGTGGAGCGGGATCACGGCAGCGGCTCGTGCATGGTCGAGCAGTGGATGCCGCCGCCCCCGGTCATCAGCCGGTCGACGTCGAGCTGCACCACCTCCCGGCCGGGGAAGGCCGCGCGTTGACCAGGCTGCTCTCGGTGGCCATCACCGTGCCGTCGACCGCCGTACCCGTCCCGGCGGAACACCGGCGCGATGTCGCGCATCCACAGGTCGTCGGTGGGGATCGCGGTGATCACCTCCACCGCGGAGCCGCACCGGGCCCGGGCCTTGTCCGCGGTCCAGTCGTCGGGGGCGCACATGACCACCGGCTCGAACTCGGCGACGGTGCGGGCGATCAGGGCGATGTCCTCCTGGACGCCGCCCAGGCGCAGCCCCCAGACACCGCGGCGGGAGGGCCAGGACATCCAGGTCCGCGCGTGCGGGACGTCGTCCGCGGGCACCCGGGGGTACGCCTCGGTGGAACGGTCATCGCGGTAGTGGCTCATGAGGGTCTCCAGATCGTGCGACGGTGCCGGGAAGGGCGCGCGGGGCCGTCAGGTCCACTCTTCGCGCCGCAACGCACCGGCGCACCACGGGACCGGGCCGGCGGCAGCGCCCCTCCTGCGGGTTCAGGCTCGCATTGACTGAAAAATCAGTCAAACTCATCGGCGTGCCATGACTCCTCCCATGGGGAGGCCGCACGGAGCGTGACGATCCGCCCGGGGCGGAACCCGATCAGGCGCCGAGCCGGGCCACCTCGGCGTCGATCGCGTCGACCATGAGCGTGCGGGCGTGCGCCAGCGGCAGGCTCCCGCTGAGCCAGCGCGTGCTCAGCCCCTCCAGCAGCGCGGTCAGCCGCTCGGCGGCGCCGGCCAGCGCGACCGCCGAGGACATCGGTCGCACGACGCCGAGCAGTTCGGCGATCTCCTGGACCCAGATCCGGGTGGCCCGCGCGAGGTCCTCGCGCAGGGTTTCGTCGAACACCGCGCTCGCCCGCAGCTCTCCCCAGGCGGTGCTGTTCTCCCGTACCTCGACCGTTTCCTGGAGCTCCAGCAGTAGTGTCTGCTCCAGCTCCTCGCGCGCGGTCAGCGGCGGTGCGTCCGCCGCGCGTTCGGTCGTGTAGCGCTCCGCCCGGTCGTTGATGAACTCCAGCGTCTGCCGGAGGATCCCCGTGCGGTCCTTGAAGTGGTAGTAGATGAGCGCGGTGGACACACCGGCCTCCGCGGCGAGCTCCTCCACCCGCAGCCCACGCACCCCGCGCCGGGCGATCACGCGCGCGGCTGCTTCCAGGATCGACGTTTTACGACTGGCCACGATCCACCACCTTACCCGGGCGGCCCCGGCCAGGATCGGTCCGCCTGTCTGAAGAGCCGGTCAGCCCCGGTGCGGCTGCCCCGGGGCGATGGGGCCCAGCCATGGAAGATCAGAACTGATCAGCTGTCAATTACCGTGCAGCACTATTGTTTTGCTGAGATGAATCCTGCTGGCTTCGCCGTGTGCCCTCGCCCTGCCGGTCGATTCTCGCGGAGCCGTGGACGCGCTCCGGCCCCGCTGCTGAATGCCGAATCCGCCGCGTCGAGGGTCTTCCGCCGGGCGCTTCCGGCCTGCCGGCCGCGACGACGCCCGTACCGCCCGCCTGGGACCGGGTCTGCTGCTCTCCTGACGGCTCAGGAGAGCAGCAGGGCCGTCACAGCCGCTCGGGGACGGGGTTGCCCACGGCCTCGATGGCCCGGCGCACCGGCACCTTCACCAGCACCGCGAAGCCGATCACGAAGAACACCAGCAGCGAGATGATCGCCGAGCGGTAGCTGCCGGTGATCTGGTACGCGAGGCCGAAGACCAGCGGGCCCATCCAGCTGGTGCCGCGGTCGCTGACCTTGTACAGGCTGAAGTACTCGGCCTCCCGGCCCGCCGGGATCAGGTGCGAGAACAGCGAACGGGAGAGCGCCTGGCTGCCGCCGAGCACCAGGCCGATCATGCAGGCCAGGGCGTAGAACCAGGCCGGCTGGTGGGCGGGCATGAAGTAGCCGAGGGCCAGGGTGATCACCCAGCCGACCAGCGAGCCGAGGATGGTCTTCTTGGCGCCGTACCGCTGGGCGATCCGGCCGAGCAGCAGTGCGCCGCCGATCGCCACGATCTGGACCATCAGCACGGCGGTGACCAGCGAGGTCTGGGTCATGCCGAGCTCCTCGCTGCCGAACAGCGAAGCCTGCGAGACGACGGTCTGGATGCCGTCGTTGTAGCAGAGGAAGGCGGCCAGGTAGAGCAGCGTCAGCGGGTGCTTGCGCATGCCCTTCAGGGTGCGGCCGAGTTCGCGCAGGCTGCCGGCGGCGGGCTGGTCGGCCGCGGCGCGGCTGGGCGCGACGCCGGCCCGGGAGGGCAGCCGCAGCAGCGGGACGACGGTGAACAGCGCCCACCACAGGCCGGCCGAGGCCAGGCAGATCCGCACGGCGGTGCCGGAGGACAGTCCCAGCGCGTCGCAGTTCTGGAACAGCGCCAGGTTGGCGATCAGCAGCAGCCCGCCGCCCGCGTAGCCGTAGGCCCACCCCTTGGAGGAGACCTTGTCGCGCTCGTCGGGGGAGGCCAGGCCCGGCAGGTAGGCGTAGGAGAGCGCGACCGACACCGCGTACGAGATGTTGGCGACCACCAGCAGCGCGCCGCCGAGCAGGTAGCGGTCGCCGTCGAGGAGGAACATCCCCATCGTGGCGAGCGCGCCGACGTACGCGAAGCCGCACATCAGCTCCTTGTGCCGTCCGGTGCGGTCGGCGACCGTGCCGGTCAGCAACATCACCGCGACCGAGATCAGCACGGAGAAGGAGACCGTGTAGGGGAAGAACGATCCTGCCCGGATCGACAGGCCGAGCGGGTGCACGTCGCCGGACGCGTCGGCGGCCTTCTTGGCCACCTCGGTCAGGTACGGCCCGAGGAACACCGTCAGGACGGTGGCGGAGAAGGCCGCGTTGGCCCAGTCGTTGATGTACCAGCCGAATTGCATCCGGCGCAGGGAGCGGCCGTCGTCGGCGCTCGCCGGGGGGCCCGCGACGTGGTCCTGCAGGTGGTCCGTGCTGCTCATACGGCTCCTATCGCCGTGCTGGAGCCGGTGCTGCCGTCCGTCCAGCAGCCGCGCTCGCTGAGGACGTCCCGAAGAACGTCGATGCGATCGGCCATGATGCCATCCACGCCGAGGTCCAGGAGAGCCCTGATCCGTGTGGGATCGTCCACAGTCCAGACGTGAACCTGCAGGCCGAGCCGGTGTGCGGTCCGGACGAAGGCCCGGTCGACCACCCGCACGCCCTGGTGCCGCTCCGGCACCTGCGCGCAGATCCCCGCGTACGGTGCCCCGCGTCCGCGCGACAGCGCCCCGGGCAGCACCAGCTCGCCGAGCGAGCGCAGCCGCAGCCGCGCCACCTCGCGCGGCCCGAGCGAGGTGGCCAGCCGGGGCCCGGCGGCGGCCCGGACGGCGGCCAGGCGGCTGTCGGAGAAGCCGCCGACGCAGACCCGGTCCCAGGCGTCGGTCCGGCGGATCGCCTCGACCAGTGGCCCGACGGCCGGCGCCGCCTTGACGTCGATGTTGAACCGCGCCCCCGGGAACGCCTCGAGCAGGTCTTCCAGCAGCGGCACCGGCTCGGTCCCGCCGATCCGGGCCCGCCTGACGCTCTCCCAGGGCAGCTCCGCCACCGCCCCGCTCCGGTCGGTGACCCGGTCGAGCCGGGAGTCGTGGAAGGCCACCAGCACTCCGTCGGCGGTGGCGTGCACATCCGTTTCGAGGTACCGGTACCCGAGCGCCACGGCCGCCTCGAACGCGGCGAGCGAGTTCTCGGGGTGCCCGAGTTCACCACCCCGGTGCGCGAAGGCGAGCGGCCCCGGATGATCGAGGAAGGGGTGGGGGTGGGGGTGCATGTGCTGCTCCGAGCTGCGGGGACAGAAGCGGGCGCCGCCCGTTCCGCCGCCGTCCCGGACCCGCGCGCGTTACAGTATTACGCACCCTGTCAAGCGGTAACGATCAGTGCCCCACGCTCCCCGGGGGAGGGTGGGGCACTGGTGCGGGGCGCTCAGGGGTGGGTGATGAGCACGTCGTTCGGGCGGCCCAGCGAGCTGCCGTCACGCAGGATCACCTCATCGGTGAGCTTCGGCACGGTGACCGGCGAGGGCGGCAGCGGAGCCGCCGGGGGAGTGGGCCGGGGCGCCGGCGGCAGGATGACCTGGCTGCCGAACGCGGGCGGCTTGGGCATGACGGCGCCGGTGCCCGAGAGGTCGACCAGGTCCGCGAGGCCACCGTCGTCGTCCACCCGCGGCACGCCCAGCGGCGGCAGGCCGAGCAACTGGATGGCGGTCTTGGGCAGGCTGACGTGGGAGCACCAGCGCGAGTCGATGCCCGGGCGGACCCGGCCGCCGAACATCAGCAGCGGCACCCGGGGCCCGTAGGCGACCTGGACGCCGTCGGCGGTGTACTCCACGTTCGGGGTGTCGACGTGGTCGTCGAAGCCGCCCCAGTCGTCCCAGGTCAGCATGAACACCGTCTCGTCCCAGGAGCCGGCCTGCACCACCGCGTCGACGGCCTGCCAGACCGCGTCCATGCCGAGCGACACGTCGGCCGTGGGGTGCTCGTCGTAGGGGCCGTCGTGCCACACCATCGACAGGGCCGGCAGCTTCCCGGCGCCCGCGTCGTTGAGGAACTGCTGCGAGGGCTTGGCCGACCGCACGATGTTCGCGGACCCCTTGAGCTGCTGATAGAACTCCACCGGGTACCCGGTGGCGCCGGTGTAGGCCTTCCAACTCAGGTTGTTGTCCTGGGCGTGCCCGGGCAGCGAGGGCAGGTCCCAGACCGGCTGGCTGTTGTGCGGAGGGTTGCGCAGCGTCGGGGACTGACCGCCGGTGATGAGCAGGTGGTTGGGCGTGGAGTTGGTGCCGAAGCCCGAGCAGTGGTTCTCCAGGAACGCGCCGGAGGCCGCGAGCCAGGCGTAGAACGGCAGATCGGCGGTGGTGTCGAACTGCACGTGCGCGGCGGTGCTGCCCTGCTGGGTGAGCCAGCGGTAGTAGGCGTGCCGGTCGTGCGACGGGTCGGCCACCGGGGGGTTGGGCGTGATCGGCCAGCCGGTGGCGACGTTGGCGCCGTAGGGCGCCATGGAGAGGAAGTAGTTGTCGGTGGTGTGGTTCTCCTGAACCATGATCACCACGTGCTTGATCAGACCTGCCGGGGACGTCATGGGGCACTCTCCGCACAACGGGCTTACGTGGACGACCCATTGACGCACGCTCATTCGCCGCGGCCCCGGCTCGCGGGGCCGTCACTCACTGCAACGGCCCAAGCCGCTCCCCGAAGTGCCGGGCCGGCGGCCGCCGTCGGCGGCCCGCCGACTCGACGAGTGGCACTGCGGCGGACCGGCTATGCGCCCAGCACCTGCACCCGGGTGTCCGTGGGGAAGCCGGCGATCGGGCCGGCCTGCCGGGCGAACTCGGTGATGGCGGCGAACTGGTCCTCCGCCAGCCGGAAGTCGAGGGTCTTGAAGTAGCGCTCCAACGAGGCAGCGTCGAACGGTTCCCAGCACGCGGCCTGTTCGGCGATCTCGGGGAGGTGCTCCAGGGACAGGTCGCGGGCGGCGAGCAGGGAGCGGTGCACCTGGCGGACCAGTTCGGGGTGGCGGACCAGGTAGTCGCGGCGGACGGCCCAGACCGCGAAGACGAACGGCAGCCCGGTCCAGTCCTTCCACATCTGCCCGAGGTCGTGGACGCGCAGGCCCAGCCGCTCGGCCTGGTGCAGCGACGCCGTCAGCGCGACGTCCCCGATGACCACGGCCGCGTCCGCCTCCCGCATCATCGCTTCCAGGTCGGGCTGGTGGACCTCGTACCGCGGCGTGACCCGGTACTGCTCGGTGAGCAGGAGCCTGGCCAGGCACACCGACGTCCTGGATGTGGAGCCGAGCGCCACCCGGGCGCCGTCCAGCCGGTCCAGCGGCAGCCGGGAGACGATCGAGCAGGACATCACCGGGCCGTCGCAGCCCACCGCCAGCCCGGGCAGCACCACCAGCTGGTCGGCGTTGCGCAGGAACTCGACCAGGCTGATCGGCGAGATGTCGAGGTCCCCGCGGACCAGCCCGTCGTTCAACTCGTCGGGGGTCCTTCTGGCCAGTTCGAGGTCCAGCAGGGCACTGGTCCGGGCCAGCCCCCAGTACACGGGCAGTGAGTTGAGGAACCGGATGTGTCCGACCCGGGGACGACGGACGGCGGTGCTCGGTGTTGTCTCCACCATCGGAGAGTAGCCCCGTGCCACCCGGACGACGCCGAGGGGGCCACGCGAACGAGTGGCCCCCTCGACCGCTTCTCACCGGTGATTCCGATGTTCGCTCAGATGGTCGGGACGTTCGCGAGGTCGCGGGCCTCGGCCAGCCGTTCCTGGGCCTCGGCCATGTCCTCGGCGGTCGGGGCGTCGTCCTGGGTGAGCTCGAAGCGCCAGTAGCCGCTGAAGTCGATCGACGTCTTGTCCAGCCCCCGGTCGGAGACGAGGTGCCGGCGCAGCGCTCGGACGGCGCCCGACTCGCCGGCCAGCCAGGCGAAGGGGCGGCCGGCCGGGAACTCGGCCGCGCGGACGGTGTCGACCAGGATGTCGCTCCGGCCGGCCTGGACGCCGTCGCGGTACAGCCAGTGGACGGTGACGTCGCCCCGGGTGTCGAAGTCCTGCCGCTCGGCGGCATCGGCGACCTCGATGTAGGCGATCGCCCGGGCCCCTGCGGGCAGGGCCTCGATCAGGGTGCCGATGGCGGGCAGGGCGGTCTCGTCTCCGGCGAGCAGGAGCCAGTCGGAGGCCTCGATCGAGGTGGCGAGCGGGACCGGTCGGGAGTAGATCGCGGAGGGGCCCACCATCCCCAGCCGGTCGCCGGGCTGGGCGGAGCCGGCCCAGCCGGTGGCGGGGCCGGTGTCGCCGTGCAGGACGAAGTCGATCGTCAGCGAGGTGCTGCCGGGTCGGCGGTCGCGGATGGTGAGGCTGCGCATCCACGGCCGCTCGTGCTCGGGGATGGCGAGGAACGCCTGGTACCAGCTGGTCGCGTCGTCCTCCTGCTCGGGGAGGACGGGGGAGCGCTGGCCGGCCCGGGGGAAGCAGAGCTTGACCTGCTGGTCGGGGGTCCGGCCGACGGTGTCGTCCAGCCGGTCGGCGACGAAGGTCACCCGGGCCATGTGGGGCGTGATGCGGGTGATGTCGGTGACCTGGATGAAGGAGACGGGGAGGTCCGCCATCGAATACCCTCCGATCGCTTCGGGATATCCAGTACGGCCGGGTGCCGACTGGTGCCCTTATGGTGTAAAGAGTTGACTCGCGGAGGTTACTTTATGGAGTAAGGGGTTGCAAGGTGGCGGTCCTTGCCGGGCAGGGTGGCGTCCGCCGCTCGACGTGGAACCGGGGCAGTTCACGATTCCCTGTCTGGAAGCCGAGGCGCGGGAGACTTTTGTGGTCGGTCTTTCCCTAGTTCTCGACGGAATCGACGCGGCGGTGCGGAGGGGTGGTCAGTGCAGTAATCCTGTGAAGGCGATCAACGCGACCGCCTCATACCGGTCGGTCGCCCGGTGGCCCGTACGGCGGTCCGCCGCCGCCCCGCCGGCCGGGGGCGGACCGCCCGCAGCGGGGCGAAACCCGGTCGGGTCCTCATTCGCCTTCGGTGAACGCTTCGCGCAGCCGGGCCTCCTCCTCCGCCGAGAGGTTCGTCTCCAGGAGTTCGGCGTGCCAGCCTTCGAACGCGGACCTGACTCGGTCGAGCACGGCGTCCGAGCTGAGGACGAACAGCGCGGAGGTGCCGGGGGTCACCTTCTCCCGCACCTGTCTGATGAAGTCCTCGTCGATGCCGAGGTGAGCGAGGTGACCCCCCAGCGCGCCTCCGGCCGCGCCCACCGCCGCGCCGAGAAGGGGGACGAAGAAGATCATTCCGAGGAGAAAGCCCCAGAAGGCCCCGCCCAGGGCGCCCATGCCGGTCAGGTCGCTCAGGTGGCGGGTCCGGGGCTTCCTGGCACTTCCCGGCCAGGTGATCACGGCGCCGTCCTGGACCTTGATCAGCTCCTGGCGCTGCAGCTTCTTCAGGGTGTCGAGGGCTTCGTCGGCTCCGCTCGCCGTGGGGAAGCGCCATACCGTCAGGGTCGCCATCATGGCCTCCGATCGCAGGGGAACGTACGACGGCCCATCCTCGGCCCGGGCCGCGGGCGCCGCCACGCACGGCCGCGGGAAGGGCGACCCGGACCCACCGGAAGAGCGCGTTCGCCGGGCACTCATGGGTGGGCCGCACGGAAGGACTCCGTCCGATTGACGTGGGTGCCGGGGGACCGCAGCGTGGCAGGTAGCGCTCTCCCGTGCCGGTCGATACCGGCTGGTCAAGCCGCTGCGGCAAGAGTCGCTGAAGGGCCGGACCGGCTGCCCCCGCCGGGGCCCGGCCGGAACCCCTCCCCACGGATCAGGAACTGGTGCAGGCGATGTCGGACGGACGGGCGGCCAAGCGCATTGCGAAGTTCATCAAGCCGCTGCGGGTGAAGCCGGGGTCGCGGGTGGACCTCGCGGCGGACTTCGATCCCCGGTACAAGGCGGGCATGAACAAGCGCGAGGGCGTGGAGCTGCTGCGCACCGGTGTGTCACTGCTCTCGGAGTACCAGGCGCGGCTGGCCGCCCAGGACACCTACGGAGTCCTGCTCTGCCTCCAGGCGCTCGACGCCGGCGGGAAGGACGGCACGATCCGTCATGTCATGAGCGGGGTGAATCCGCAGGGCGTCCATGTGAGCAGCTTCAAGGTCCCCTCCGCGGAGGAGCTCGACCACGACTTCCTGTGGCGGTACGCGCAGCGGCTCCCGGCACGTGGGGACATCGGGATCTTCAACCGGTCGCACTACGAGGAGGTCCTCGTGGTGCGTGTCCACCCGGAGAACCTCGACCGGCAGAAGCTGCCGGAGGAGGCGAAGGGCCAGGGAGTCTGGCTCCGCCGCTACCGGGAGATCAACGACTGGGAGCGCTACCTCACCGACAACGGGATCAAGGTCGTGAAGATCTTCCTGAACCTTTCCAAGGAAGAACAGCGCACCCGCTTCCTGAAACGGATCGACCTGCCCGAGAAGAACTGGAAGTTCTCCGCGGCCGACATCCGCGAGCGCGAGCGGTGGGACGACTACCAGGAGGCGTTCTCCGACATGCTGTCGGCCACGAGCACGCCGCGGGCGCCCTGGTACGTCGTGCCGGCCGACCGCAAGTGGTTCGCGCGCATCTGCGCGGCGGCGGTGCTCGCGCACACGCTGATCGGGATCGATCCGCACTACCCCACGGTCGACGAGCAGGCCGGGAAGGAACTCCTCGCAGCCAAGCGCCGACTGGAGAAGGAGGCTCCCGAGGGTGCCGCGCGTGACCCGTACGCGGCGAACCGCCGGACCGACTGACGCCCCGGCGGACCGGTCCCGGATCTCGAGGGGTGAAGATGGCGGAGCAGGCTGGGCCGTCCGGCCCGCAGGAGTCCCCCGACCCCTGGTACGCGCGTCCTCCCCAGGAGGTCGCGTCCTCGCTCGGGGTGGATCCGGCGACCGGGCTCACCGCGGCCCGGGCGGCCGAACTGCTCGCCTCGACCGGGCCGAACGCGCTGCCCGAGGAGAAGCCGAGGCCCGGCTGGCTGCGCTTCCTCGACCAGTACCGCAGCTACATGCAGATCATCCTGGTGGTGTCGGCGGTGGTCTCGCTGGCGATCAAGGAGCGGAGCACCGCGGTCCTGCTGCTCGCCCTGACCCTGTTCAACGCGGTCGTCGGCCTGCGGCAGGAGGGCAAGGCGGAGAGCGCGATGAACGCGCTGAAGTCGATGATGAAGGCGACCGCGCGGGTGCGGCGGGACGCAACGGAGGCGGAGATCCCGGCTGCACAGCTGGTGGTGGGCGACGTGGTGCTCGTCTCGGCGGGCGACGAGGTCCCGGCGGACGGACGGATCGTCGAGGCCAGCACGCGGCAGATCGACGAGTCGGCGCTGACCGGTGAGAGCGTCCCCGCCGTGAAGGACGCCGGCACGCTGACGGCCGAGCGGCTGGGTCCGGGTGACCAGACCAACATGGCGTTCATGAACACCCCGGTCACGCACGGCAGCGGACTGCTCGTCATCACCGCGACGGGCGCCGACACCGAGCTGGGCAGGATCTCCGGGATGCTGTCGGCGACCGAGAGGGAACAGTCGCCGCTCACCAGGGAGCTCGACACCCTGACGATAAACCAGATGACGGTCGTGGAGGTGCTCAGCCCCACCGACCGCTACACCGTCTCCGGCACCGGATACCGCCTCGACGGGAGGATCCACCACGCCGCGGGCTCCTCGGCGGCCATCGAGGACGCCGTGCTGCCGTACCTGATGGCGAACGACGCGAAACTGGTCGACGGCGAGGTCGTCGGCGACCCGACCAAGGGCGCACTGCTCGTCCTCGGCCACAAGGCCGGGCTGGACATCGAGGCCACCCGGGAACGCCTTCCCCGGCTCGCCACGCTGCCCTTCGACCCGGGCTACAAGCTGATGGCCAGCTTCAACGAGGCGAAGGATGCGGACGGCCGGGCGGTGGTGCGGTGCAAGTACATCCGGTTCGTCCTCGTGCTCCTGGTGACGTTCGTGCTGACCTTCCTCGGTGCCACGGTCTTCAACCTCGCGGCGGGGGAGCCGTTCACTCCGGCGCAGGTCCTGTGGATCCACTTCGTCGTCAACGCCCCGTTCGGCTTCGCCCTGGGCTTCGACCGGAAGAGCCCCGGTCTGATGCGGCGCACCCCGCGCCCGCGCGGGGAGACGGTGCTGACCAGGTCCGTCGTGATCACCGTCGGACTCGCCGGGCTGGCCGTCACGGTCGCGCTGCTCTCGCTGATCAAGCTGGGCGAGGTGCACTACCGCAGCGTGCACGTCGGCAACTCGATCGCGTTCACCGCTTTCGCGCTCTGCCTGATCGTGGCGGCCTACGAATGCCGCAGCGAGCGCGAGTCGGTGCTGACCGTCCGCACTTTCGACAGCCGGCAGATGAACCTGGCGGCCCTGGCGGAGTTCGTCCTGGCGGTGCTGGTCACCCAGACGGACGCGTTCCGCCGGATCCTCGGGACCACGGACATCAACGCCCGTCAGTTCGGGTGGGCCCTGCTGGCCGCGGTCGCGCTCCTGCTGCTGTGGGAGCTGGGCAAGTCCCTGGCCCGCAGGTCGGGGGCCGCCCGCGGTGGGGCGGTGACCGCCCCCAGCCCGTGACGATGTCCGGGAGGAGTCCTGAGGCCGTGCGACGGAAGGAGAGCCATGTCTGCCGGTGGTCCCGACCGAGGGCGGCGCCGCTTGGTGCCGCCCCTGCCGGGACTCGCGGTGCTCCGCGGCTACCGGCGTGACTGGCTGCGGGGCGACCTGTTGGCCGGTGCCACGGTGGTGGCCTACCTCGTGCCCCAGGTCATGGCGTATGCGAGCGTGGCGGGACTGCCGCCCGTCACCGGACTGTGGGCCATCCTGCCCGCGATCGTGCTGTACGCCCTCGTCGGCTCGTCCCGGCTGCTGTCGGTCGGGCCCGAGTCGACCACGGCGCTGATGACCGCCACCGTGATCGGGCCGCTGGCCGACGGCGACACCGGCCGCTACGCCGTCCTCGCCGCGAGCCTCGCCGTGGTGGTCGGCCTGCTGTGCGTGCTCGCGTGGCTGGCCAGGCTCGGCTTCGTCGCCGACCTGCTCTCGCGACCGGTGCTGATCGGCTACCTCGCCGGCGTGGCACTGATCATGATCGTGGACCAGTCGTCCAAGCTCACCGGGGTCGACGTGCACGGGGAAGGGTTCTTCCCGCAGCTGAAGTCGTTCGCGTCGAACGTCACCGAGGCCAACCTGCCGACGGTCACCTTCAGCGCCGCCACGCTGCTCTTCCTCCTCCTGGTGGCCCGTCTCCTCCCGCGCCTGCCCGGCCCCCTCCTGGCCGTCGTGCTCGGCACCGCGATCTCGGCGGCGTTCTCGCTCAAGGACCACGGCATCGCCGTGATCGGGGAGATTCCGGCCGGACTGCCCCACCCCAAGCTGCCGGATCCGACCCAGCTGCACCGGGTCCTGCTCCCGGCGGCGGGCATCCTGCTGGTGGGCTACACCGACTTCATCCTCACCGCGCGTGCCTTCGAGACACCGGGCGAGGCTCGGAGGCCGGACGCCAACCAGGAGCTGCTGGGCCTCGGCGCCGTCAATCTCGGCGCCGGCTTCTTCCAGGGCTTCCCGGTGAGCAGCAGCGCCAGCCGTACCGCTCTGGCCCAGTCGGCGGGAGGGAGTAGCCAGGTGTACGCGCTCACGGCCGGCGTCGGGGTGGTCGCCGTGCTGCTGTTCCTCAGTCCGCTGCTGCACGACACACCGGACGCCGTGCTGGGTGCCCTGGTCGTGTTCGCCGCGCTCCGGATGATCGACATCGCCGGTTTCCGCAGGCTGGCGTCCTTCCGGCGCCGGGAACTGCTGCTGGCGCTGGGATGCCTGGTCGGCGTGCTGACCCTGGACATCCTCTACGGCGTGCTCGTCGCGGTGGGGCTGTCGGTGGTCGAACTGCTCAGCCGGGTCGCGCGGCCGCACGACGCCGTGCTCGGCGTGGTGCCGGGCGTGGCCGGGATGCACGACGTCGACGACTACCCCGAGGCACGGACCGTCCCCGGCCTCCTGGTCTACCGCTACGACTCCCCGTTGTTCTTCGCCAACGCGGAGAACCTCCGGCTCCGCGCGCTGGCGGCCCTGGCCGAACAGCCGGAGCCGGTGCGGTGGTTCGTCCTCAACACCGAGGCGAACGTCGAGGTGGACATCACCGCGTTGGACTCGCTGGACGCCCTGCGGCTCGAACTGGCCGCCCGCGGAGTCGTGTTCGCGCTGGCCCGGGTCAAGCAGGACCTGCGCGACGACCTTGACGCGTACGGCCTGAGCGAGTCCGTCGGCGCCGACCGGATCTTCCCCACCCTGCCCACAGCAGTGGCCGCCTACCGATCCTGGGCGCGGGGCGATGGACCGCCGAACGACGCATCACCTCCATGACCGGTGTGAGCCCGGCCCGTCCGGCGACACGGAGGCCTCACCGTGAACCATCCACGGGAGCTCCGGGATGCGGTGACCTGGAGACGGCGGTGAGCATGGAGGAGCGGCTGTCTACCAAGGCAGGCACCGGGGGTCCGCCGTGTCCAGCGATGCTCGAGCGGACCCTGATCATCGTCGGGTTCGTCCTCGCCGTGGCCGGCATCGCCGTCCTGATCGGCCTGGTCGCCGGCTCCCCGAGCGCCTGGGCGTTCGCTCCCGGTCTGCTGCTGATCGGCCTCGGCCTGGGCGTCATGCTCACCCCGTCCGTGAACGTGGTCCAGTCCGCCTTCCACGAGGAACGGCAGGGTGAGATCTCCGGCCTGTCCCGGAGCATCTCCAACCTCGGCTCCACCTTCGGCACCGCCATCGCCGGCACCATCCTCGTCGCCAATCTCACCCACCACGCCTACGCCGCCGCCATGGCCACCCTGGCCGTCGCCGCCCTCGCCACCGCCACCCGGCTCCCCCGCACCACCCCGACCGCGAACGCCCCGGCCGACGCCCCGACCCGACCGCGAACGTGAACCCCGACCGCGGGGTCACGTCCGCCGTCTGCGCGGCCCTCGTCCCGGCAGACGGCGGGCCCGGTGTCCCGCGGTGGGGTGCCAGCGCGATCGCACGTCCTGGACCAGCTGCTCCCACTCGTGGCGGACCTCGTCGTCCGGGGGGCGGTCACCACGACGGACGCGGCCCAGTTCGTCGTGTACCTCTCGTCCCAGTGCCGCGGATCCGACGATGGTGACCATCGCGCCGAACAGGGCCGACAGCGTCGCGAAGACCGCGCCCGCCGAGCCGTAGCGGCTGGCCTCCGAGCTGAACAGACGGGGCAGGTAGAGCGTCGCGCCCACCGCGTAGACGGCTGTGAGCGCGGCCGCGATGGCGCCGAACGGTGCCAGGGCTGCGGGGCCGATGCGCCTGGCGGACAGGATCCACCCGGTCCAGACCAGGAACGCCCAGGTCAGTGGCGCCATCAGCAGCGCTGCCCCCAGGCCGTACCGCCCGCGGTCGAGGACGGCGTGCAGCGAGATGTCGGCCATCAGGTAAGCCAGCAGGCCGAGGATCCAACGCAAGTCGTTCGGGGTGTTGCGCACGCTGCGCGGTCTGAGGTCCCAGGTCTGCTCGAACATCCGCTGCACCGCCCGGCTGAAACTCAGCAGCGAGATCATCAGGAAGAGGGCGCTCAGGAGGTCGACGCTCGAGTCCGCGCCGGCGGACGGCGACAGGACGTTCTGGACGGCCTGGGCTCCGCCGTCGGTGAGCCCGTAGCGTTTGACGATGTGCTCGGCGACATCGTTCAGCCCGAGGCGATCGAGGATCATGCCGCAGAGAATCGCCAGCGGGACCATGGCCGCCAGCGCAGCGGACGCCAGGGCCATGGCCCGGTCGAAACCGGCTACCTGCTGGAACCGTCTGACGACGCGCAGCACGAACGCCGGACGCAGCCAGAACGTCATCGCCGCAAGGGCGATCTCACGTTTGTGTCGAACCGTCCTGTCCTTCCACGCTCGCGAGATGACCACGCGAGCCTAGCCGGGCGGGTTCCCGTCCGCCCGGCTCCGACACCGCCCCCGCATGTCGCCACGTCCGGGCCTCGGGGCCCGGACGGCCGAGGCCGTCCGCGAGCGCGTCGGCACCGCGCTGCCGGGTACGGTTCGCTGATGCGCGTTCCCGGCCGGGCCGGGCGACGGAGAGGGCTGTGGCATCGGCCCGCCCCGCCCCGCCCCGCCGCGAACGCGGCGCCGATCACGTGATCGGTTCGCGCGCCGGCGGCCGATGCCGTCTCGGCCGGGTGTCGCCGCAGCCGCACCCGGCGCGATCGGGCCTGACGTGAGAGTGGCCGGGATCGGTGTGAGACTTGGGCACGGAAGGGGTGATCCCCGTGTCGGACCCACCGCACGCGTCCACCGGTCCCGACACCGCTGTCGACGAGGCTCGGCTGGAAGCGTTGATCATCGAGGCGCAGACGGCTTTGCCGGTCGAACTGCCCGCCCTGGCGAACCGGTGCGCCGCGGCCCTCGGCCTGGACACCGCGCTCATCTACCTCGTCGACCTGCAGCAACGGCTGCTCGTCCCACTCGACGAGGCCATGGACACGCTGCCGGTGGACCGCTCGCCGGCCGGCTGGGCGTACCGCAGGGTCTCCCCGCAGGTGGCCGCCGACGGCGCGGGCGTGGTCGTCTGGATGCCGCTGGTCGACGGCGCGGAGCGGCTGGGCGTGCTGGCGGTGCGGACCGCCGCGCTCGACGGGGTGCGGATGCGCCGCAGTCGGATGCTGGCCCATCTGGTCGCCATGCTGATCACCTCCAAGCGCACCTACAGTGACTGGCTCGCCTCCCTCGCCCGCACCGCGACCATGGGGTTGCCCGCCGAGATGCTGCGGGCCTTCCTGCCGCCCCACACCGTCGGCAGCAGGCGGTGCGTTTCGACCGCGGTCCTGGAACCGGCGTACGACGTCGCCGGCGACGCCTTCGACCACTCGGTGATCAAGAACGTGCTGCACACCATGATCCTCGACTCCATGGGGCACGATCTGACCGCCGGCCTGACCACGTCGGTCGCCATGGCGGCGGCGCGCAACGCCCGCCGCGCCGGCGGCGCCCCGGCCGACATCGTCGCCTCCGTCGACCAAGCGCTCGCCCGGTGGCTGCCCGACCACTTCTGCACCGGCGTGCTGTGCCGGCTCGACGCGGAGACCGGGGTGCTGCACTGGGTCAACTGCGGTCACCCACCGCCGCTGCTGATCCGTGCCGAGCGGGTGCTCCACGGAGCGCTGGACAGCCCCTCGCAGCCCCCGATCGGTCTGGTCGGCCACCTCGCCCCGGAAACCCGGCAGGTCCACGAGACGACACTGGAACCGGGCGACCGTGTCCTGCTCTACACCGACGGCGTCGTGGAGGCACGCGACACGGACGGTGAGGAGTTCGGCCTCGACCAGTTCACCGACTTCATCATCCGCTCCTCGGCCGCCGGCCAGCGCCCGGCCGAGGTGCTGCGGCTGCTCATCCACGCGATCCTCGACCACCAGCGCAACCGCCTGCGGGACGACGCGACCATCCTGCTCTTCGAATGGCGCCCGCAGCACCCGTGACGCGCTGTCGCGGACGTGCTGTCGCACCGATCCGCTGTTGTCCGCCGCCCTCGGACGCCACCTGCCGCCCTCACTCCCGGCCGTCGGCGCGGCTGGCCAGGGGCTCAGGGGACGATCTTCACCGACGCGGCCCGTGGGTGGTGGAGCCGGTGGAGGCCGGCGTAGGCGGGGCTGCGGGCGAGGAGTTCCTCGTGGGTGCCGTGGGCGGAGAGCAGGCCCTGTTCGAGCAGGACGATCTGGTCGGCGTCGCGGACCGTGAGCAGGTTGTGCGAGATGATGATCGTCGTGCGGCCGGCCATCAGCACACGCAGCGGGCCCATGATCCGCCGGGCCGACTCGGCGTCCAGGCCAGTGGTGGGTTCGTCCAGGACGAGGACGGGTGCGTCCCGGATCATCGCGCGGGCGATGGCCAGACGCTGGCGCTGGCCGCCGGAGAGAAGTCGTCCGCGCTGGCCGACCACGGTGTCGTAGCCGTCGGGCAGCAGGCTGACGAACCCGTGGGCGTCCGCCGCCCTGGCGGCCGCCACGATCTCGGCCTCGGTCGCCTCCGGGCGCCCGTAGGCGATGTTCTCCCGGACGGTGCCGTGGAAGACCAGGGTCTCCTGCAGGACCACGGCGACGTTCTCGCGCAGCTCGGTGAGCGACAGCTCGCGCAGATCGACACCGTCGAGCCGCACCGAGCCGACGCTCGGGTCGTAGAAGCGGAGCAGCAGCTTGGCGACGGTGGACTTCCCCGCGCCGCTGGCACCGACCAGGGCCAGCGTCTTCCCCGGAGCCACCCCGAAGGACACCCCGGACAGCGCGGGCGTCGCCGCCTCCGGGTAGCTGAAGGTCACGTCGTCGAACTCGATCCCGCCGTGGGCCCGGCCGATCGCCCGCGGGGTCGGGGGAGCGGCGACCTGCGGTCGCTGGTCGAGCAGTTCGATGATCCGCTCGGCGGCGGCGGAAGCGCTGTAGAAGGCGTTGCCGAGCCCGGACATGCTCCGGATCGGGCTGTAGAGCTGGCTCAGCAGTGCGAGAAAGACCATCAGGCCGCCGAGGGTGAGCCGGCCACGGACCAGTTCCCAGGTCCCAAGGCCCATCACCGCCAGGCCGCCGATCAGCTCGATGAACTCGACCGTCGGTCCGTAGAGCGCTCCGATCCGGGTCGAGGCCATCGCGGCGTGGTACCGGCCGACGCTCTCGCGCTGAAACCTGGAGTGCTCCCAGTCCTGGCGGTTGTACGCCTGGACGAGCGCGATGTTGCCGAGCGACTCCTCGGTGACCGCGCTGATCGAACCGCCGCGCCGACGGCGTTCGCGCGAGGCCGCCTGGATCAGCTTGGCGAAGCGGCGGGCGGTGAGGAAGAACAACGGCGCGGCGACCAGTGCGGTCAGCGTCAGGTCCCAGCTCAGCACCAGCAGGAGGCCGACGAAGACGCCCAGCCGCGCCAGCTGGCCGATCGCGGTGACGATCCCGGAGAGCAGGAAGGTCTCGACCGCGTCGACGTCGCCGGTCACCCGGGACAGCACGTCGCCGAGCTGCCGCCGCTCGAAGAAGCCCAGTGACAGGCCCTGGACGTGCCGGAACACGTCCGATCGCAGGATGAGCAGGAAGCGCTCGCTGACCCAGGTCGAGGTCACCTGGCCGGCGAAGCTCAGCGTTCCGGAGAACAGGGTCAGCCCGGCGTAGGCGAGGGCGACCGGCAGGAACAGACTCAGCCTGTGCGGGATGAGCATGTCGTCGATCACGATCTTGAACAGCCAGATCTCCGCCGCCTCGATCACCGGGCCCACGGAGACCAGGACCAGCAGCACCACCAGCCAGCGGCGGCCGCCCTTGGTGTACGGCCAGAAGCGCCGGAACACCTCCCGGAGCGGGACCGGCGGTGCGGCGGCGACCAGGGCGTCGGAGCTCTCGACGACGAGCAGCCCTCGCAGAACCTCTCGAAGGGTCCGTTTTCGCGTCATCTCACGGTCTTCCCGCTCGCTGCCCGGCACCGGTCACCCCGCGGAGCCCCGCTCCGAGCCTGGGACCCTCCGGGTGGCGCGGGCCGGACGGACCGGTCGGGCGATCGACAGGCCGGGCACGCAACATGCCCGGCCTGCTCTCGCAACGGATCGGAGGGCGTTCAGCCACTGCGGACGTCAGCGACCGCAGCCGCCGCCGCCCCAGTTGCCCCAGTCGCCACGGCCGCCACGGCCGAAGTCGTCACGGCCGAAGTCGCCGCGGCCGAAGTCGTCGCCGCGGCCGAAGTCGCCGCCGCCGCCGCGACCGAAGTCGTCGCCGCCGCCGCGACCGAAGTCGCCGCCGCCGCCGCGACCGAAGTCGCCGCCGCCGCCGCTGTTGAACCTGCCGAGGCTACGGAGGTTTCCGACGAGTCCCATGATCAAACCTTCCTACGATTCCCCCCTCAAACCATCGTCAATCCGAGCCGATGGGATCGGCAAGCGCAATCCAGGAAAAATTGAAGATTTAAAAAACTGCCAGCAGTCTAGTGATTTTTTAAGTAAAAAAATATCAAATCTTTGGCTGACTCAAAGTGAGAGATCGCGTGCGGTGAGCTGCGGTGCTGCGGCTGTCAACCGCGCCATGCGACCCCATGGGGGTATGGAGGTGGAGGTGGCCTGCCGTGGCCGGCTCGTCCGCGCCACGGCAGGTCCGCCCGGCCCGCGGACGTGCCGGACCGCGACCGACCGTTCGCGCCCCCTGTGCCGTGGCCGATGGGCTGCTGGAGTGATGTGCGGCGACATGGCCGTCAACGTGGTCGTGAATGGTTTGCGGAGCCATTTCCCGCATCGCATGATCGGCTGTGTTCGGTCTTTTTCGGTCTCGGGCGGTCGGTGTGGTGTCCCGTGCGCCCCTTCCGGCCGGTCACGCGGGCGCCCGGGGCTCGGGAGTCTTGGTCCACGTCAGAGAGGGGCGGCATGTCGCAACGCTTCGGCAGGACCCGCTGGAAGCGCTTCGCCGTCATCCTGCTGCCGTCTCTCGCGGCCACCGCGGCCCTCGTGGCCGGGGTGGCCGAGAACGCGCTCGCCGCGTCGTTCCTCATCTCGGGGGAGGAGTTCAAGCTCTCCGCCGACGAGCTCAACGGTGAAGGCTTCAGTCTGTACGGCACGGTGGACCTCACCCGCGAGCACGACCCGGTGCCGGTCATGGTGACGGGGTTCGAGTCCGCCACGATCCGCGGGCTCTGCCAGTCCGCCGTCTTCCCGATCCCGGTGCTCGGCCCCTTCACGCTGCGGCTCACCGGTGGCGAGCGGGCGGCCACCGCGAAGGGGTTCTTCATCGACGCGAAGCACTTGGCGGCCGACCAGTCGAGCGCCCATCGCCTCGACATCGGGGTCGCCGCCGGAGCGCTCACCGAAGGCGAAATCAGCCGGGGTGATCGGGACTCGCACTTCTTCAACCCCAACGGCCTGGCGCAGCAGGCACGTTCGATCAATCTGACCGGCGTGCGGGTGACTGCGGTCGCGGTGTCGGCCGGCAGCTTCGATGTTCCCGGGCTGGGCGTGTCGCTGGTGCGCGGCCGGGTTGAGTGCTTCTGACCCGCCGACCCGATACCCCGATGGCCCGTCTCAATCGCACTGATCGCACAGGGAGTCGCCACGTGTGGAACAGAACCACGGCCCCGTGGTCCCG
The DNA here is from genome assembly GCF_044327205.1 of Kitasatospora sp. NPDC018058. NCBI lineage: Bacteria > Bacillati > Actinomycetota > Actinomycetes > Kitasatosporales > Streptomycetaceae > Kitasatospora > Kitasatospora sp. NPDC018058. The sequence continues at coordinate 215,613 of NZ_JBIRFA010000017.1, forward strand.
GCCGCGCGAGGCGATCGCCACGGCCCGGCGGGAGTTCCGGGTCTGGCGCGGCACCCGCCCCTTCTGGGCCGGCCTGCTGACGTTCGTCGGCGGCCTGCCGATCCTCTACTTCCCCTTCCCCTACACCCACCTCAGCCTGGGCGGTCTCGGCCTGGCGCTCTCCACCACCGCGGGTGCGGGTTCGCTCCTCATCGGGAGCCTGCTGATCACGCTGGGTGTCACGCTCTGGCTCCAACAGCAGGTGAGGATCTTCGCCGGGGTCGCCGCGATCCTGCTCTCACTGCTCTCCGTGCCGGTCGCCAACTTCGGCGGCTTCTTCCTGGGCCTGCTGCCCGGGCTCATCGGCGGCTCGCTGGCCTGCGCCTGGGCTCCACCCTCCACGCACCCCGGGATCCTCGGCCGTCGAGACGCCGATGGTCACGCACGCGGCGCGGACGGTGATGGCGTCGGGCGCGGCGACGGTGGCCTGGCGGAGCCGGGGATTTCGGGGTGATCGCGAGAGGGCCCGTGCCACGCGGATCGCGCGGGCACGGGCCCTGTCGGGTCATCCGAGTGGTCCCTGTCCGGCCCCCGGGGTGAGGGGGAGGGTGGTCAAGGTCGCGGGTGTGGTGCTGGGGCCGAGGGGTCGGCTTAGTACCAGTGGTGGGTCTGCCAGAACGCCCAGGCGGCGTTCGGGCTGCCGTAGCGGGAGTTCATGTAGTCCAGCGTCCACTTGATCTGGGTGGCCGGGTTGGTCTTCCAGTCCGCGCCGGCGGAGGCCATCTTGGAGGCCGGCAGCGCCTGACCCAGACCGTACGAGCCCGAGCTCGGGTTGGTCGCCGTCACGCTCCAGCCGGACTCGTGCGAGACGATCTGGCTGAACGAGGCCAGCTGGTCCGCCGGCACCATCTGGGCGGCGATGGCCTGCGGGGAGGCGTCCGCGGCCGAGGCCACGGCGGGGACCACGGCGGCACCCAGGGCGGTCAGACCGGCGGCGCCGGCGAAAATAGCGGCAGAGGTACGCATACGCATCGTGAAACTGGGCATGTAGACCTAGACCTCAATCGGGTTGGGCCGAGTCACGCCCCGTCCTGGACCGTGGCCGGACAGGGGCCATAGCGGTCGCAGGGGCGTGACTTGGCAGTGAGCCGTTCACCGGCGGGACAGGAGCCGGTGTGGCTGGATGCAGCAATTGTTGCCAGGTGGGATCGGTTATCGACAAGACCCCCTTGTTACGATCCGCTGTCGTATTCAGGGGTTGGCCGGCATTGATCCGCAGGGCGGGTTGTGTCGGCGGTTAACGGTGCTGAGCTGGGCGAATGTCGCGGTCGGGGGCGGCGGGCGGCGTCGGGAACAGCCACTATCGCCCGTCGTCGACCTTTTCAGGTGTGAGCGGGATCACGGTTTATGTCATGGTTTGCCCGATTTGCCGGTTGCTGACCGAGTCGCCGCCCGTGCTCTGAGTGCAGGCGATCTTCCCGGGCTGAGACCCGCGTCACAGGCGGATGCGCGCCCCCACGCGCCGTCGGCGCGATCCGAGTCCGCGAGATCGCCGACCCGCCCGCGGTGTGTTCGGCCGTCCAGCGGCTTCGCGCATGCACATGTGCGGGCGGGGTGGCAGCGTGGAAGGGGTCATGATCCGGATGCGCGGGGACGGCCTGGATGCACGGAGTGGACAGCCATGCCCATGGGGGTGCGGAACCGGGCGGACCGGGGGAACACCGGTCCGCCCGGGGTGGGCCGCGCTCGCGGCTGCGGGTGCGCAGCGTCGCCGGGCAGGTCTTCCTGTGGATGTTGGTCGTGGTGGTGCTGCTGGTCGCCGCGGCGCTGACGGCATTCATCCTGCAGGCCCGGAGGTACGCCACGAGTGATGCCGAGCACCGCACACGCGCCGCGGCCATCACCTTGGCGCAGGTCCCCACGGTGGTGGACGCTCTGGACACCGCCGACCCGACCGCGGTGCTGCAGCCGCTGGCCCTGGACATCACGAAGAAGGGCGGCTTCGACTACGTCGTGATCGCCAGCCCCGAGGGGATCCGCTACGCCCAGACCGCCCAGCCCGAGCTGATCGGACAGCACCTCATCGGCCCGTACCAGCTGGCCCTCAAGGGACCGATCACCATCAGCTTCACCGCGCCCATCGGACGGGTCGTGGAAAGCAGCGCGCCGGTCACCAGACCGGACGGTTCGGTCGCCGGCCTGGTCCAGGTCGGCTACACCGTCTCGCACGCGGGCAGTGCGGTGAGTCGACAGCTGCCGGTCCTGTTCGGCGGCGCGATCGCCGCGGTCGCCGTGGGCACGGGCGGGGCGGTGCTGGTGCGCCGGCGGCTGCGCCGCCAGACGCACGGTCTGGGCCCGGCCGAGATGACGCGGATGTACGAGCATCACGACGCGGTGCTGCACGCGGTCCGGGAGGGTGTGCTGATCGTCGCCGGGGACGGACGGGCGCTGTTGGCGAACGATGAGGCGCGGCGTCTGCTGGAGCTGCCACCCAAGGTGGAGGGACGGCCGGTCGCCGAGCTCGGGCTCGATCCCGGGCTGGCCGAGTTGCTGGCGTCCGGGCGGGCCGCCACCGACGAGGTGCACCCGGCCGGGGAACGGCTGCTCGCCGTGAACAACCGTCCCACCGCGCCGTTCGGCGGCGGGCCCGGCAGCGTCGCGACCGTCCGGGACACCACCGAGCTGCGGGCGCTGGCCGGGCAGGCCGAGGCGGCGCGGGCCCGGCTGAAGCTGCTGTACGACGCGGGGCTCCGGGTGGGTACCACCCTGGACGTGGTGCGCACCGCGCAGGAGCTGGCGGATACGGCGGTTCCCCGGTTCGCGGATTTCGCCACGGTCGAGCTGGCCGAGGCGGTGCTGCGCGGTGACGAGCCGCTGCCGGGCACGGGCCTGGCGGGCGGCCCGCGGATCCGCCGCGTGGCCGCCGGCGGCATCCGCGAGGACCGGCCGTTCTACCCGGTGGGCTCGCAGATCAGCCCGCTGCCCGGCACACCGGAGGCCATCGCCCTGGAGGACGGGCGCGCCGCGCTCGCCGCCGACCTGCACCAGGCGCAGGCCTGGCGGGCGCGTGACCCGCAGACCGCCGACCGGATCCTGGCG